>CAJXGK010000008.1 GCA_913053815.1 uncultured Rhodanobacteraceae bacterium | reverse complement strand
GTGTGAACTCTTCCCTTTCATGTATTGCACCGCCCGTGAAACCGATACATACGGCGGTATCCCTATCAGGGATGCGTACCTGATCACGGTTGATCAGAGGGGCAGCAAGGAAAAATGCCCTGCCCGAGCTGAAACTGGCCCAGGTGGACTGATCAAATCCGGGACGAAACGCCTCAATGCGCTCCGTGCATCAGCCGGGTAATCCATGGTGCGACCAGCAGATACGCCACCCCCACACCCGAACCGATCAGGAACAGCAACCAATACACGTGCCCATAACCGGCAATACCCGGTCGAGCTCCGGTGGTAGTCATTGCGGCAATCTTGCCGGAGAGGTCGTAGCTCAGGGCAATGGCCAGAAACCACCCCCCCATAGCCAGTGAAGTCTCATGCGGTGCGGCCAAGCGGGTGACCATGGCATAACCGATGGGTGACAAGGTGAGTTCACCCACGGTCTGCAGCAGATAGCTCAGCGCCAAAGTCCACCAGGCAAGCTTGCCGTCAGCACCCTGCAGGTAACGGATCGCCAGGGCCATCACCAGATAACTCAGGCCAACCAGAATTATACCGATGCCAAACTTGCGCGGGGTGGACGGATTGACCTTGCGCTGATCCAGCCAGGGCCAGAGTATGGCTAGAAGGGGGGCCAGGATAAGTATGTAGAAGGGGTTGAAAGACTGGAACCAGGAAAAATCGAAAGGGGCATTAATAAAATCCTTGGCCAGGAAGTTCAACGAGGTCGCTCCCTGCAAATCGAGCGCCCAGAAGCAGATATTGGCCGCGAACAGCAGCAGCATGGCGATATAGCGCTGCATCTGCACCTTGTCGCCACTGCGGATACCACTCTGCACGAAATACACCACCAGCAGACCGAGCAGAGCGTAGACCGCCCCACTGAGTAGCTGCGGTTTATCCAATAGCAGGTAGGTTGGGTAGATCAGCAGCAAGGTGCCCAGCAAGGTGTATAGCGTAGCCCGCGGACCGCGATATTTCTCGGGGGGATCACCCACATGACCCAACATGCGTTTACCAAAATGGAAACCGATAGCGGCCAGCAGAATACCCAGACCTGCGGCTAGAAAACCGTAACGGTAGCCATAATGTCGACCCACCCAATCGGCACAGATAAACGGAGCGACGAAAGCCCCAAAGTTGATGGCCAGATAGAATAGGGTGAAGCCTGCATCGCGCTTGGGATCATCCGGCCCATAGCTGCGCCCGACCAGTACCGTAAGCGGGATCGCCAGTCCGGCACCCAGATCGAACAGGGCCATGCCCAGCTCGAAACCCGACAAGGTCGATGAGGCCATTACCGCGATACCTCCCACCTGCAGGAATAGCGCCAACCACAGCGCCCGGGTATCACCAAGAAAGTGATCGGCCACATAGCCCCCCAGCAAGCTGGTGGCATAGACCAACGCCAGCGACCCGGTGGCCAACACATCAGCCTGCTGCATCGCCTGAGCTGCGGTCAGGTGAGCATAGAAAGCCTGAGCGATATAGGGTGCCAGGAAGGCACGGAACCCGTAGAAAGCAAAATTGACCCCAACTGTGACCCCCAGCAGCATCCACAAGGGGTTCGGATGGCCCAGAGTGCGGGAAAATCCGGGGGCAGACAGCAACTTGCTCTGGGCAGGCATAGGGAAAACTCCTTTTGGGAGGCTGTGCCTACACGACAACCATGCAGGCACGATGTCAGACCATCCATGCTCAGATAATCGGCCAAGGCAAAAGTTCCAATATTGGTCGCCTGCCGACAAGCCACAACCAGGGAACCCGTGTCCGGTATAGTTACGCAGAGGTAAGGAAAGCTAAGATTTCGAATCGGTCGGAGACCACGATAAAACCTACTTCCCGGTCCTTTTTGATGCTGCAGTGTGCCTTGCAATCAGTATGCCTGGCTTGCTATTTTCAACGCCTTATCCACCCCCCAGCCCTAGGAGCCTGTCGGACTTGGGATGAATCTACTGCGGCAGTGGAAAATCGGTCCATTTTTTCGCTCTTTATCGTTAAATAGAACCCCTATTCGCCTCAAAAGATCAAAAACTGTCCTCAATTTTTCATCCGCCTCGCTACGATCCTCCAAGCCCGACAGGCTCCTAGGCTGCGTTCAGTACTTCCGGAGCTTTTTGTGACCATCGCTGCTTCGTTCGAAATCGAATATCTTCAATACCTTGATGCCACCGGCAAAGCCACTCAGACAGACCTACCCGAGTTTGCTCGTGACCTGGATCACATGGTTGATCTATACAAAACCATGCTATTTCTGCGGGTCTTCGACACCAAATCCATCGCCCTGCAACGGACTGGCAAACTGGGTACCTATGCCTCCTGCCTGGGCCACGAAGCAGTGTACATCGGCATCGGCTCAGCCATGCAGGAAGAGGACATTTTTGCCCCCAGTTATCGTGAGTACGGTACCCAGTTCATCCGCGGGGTGAAACCCCGCGAGGTGCTGCTGTACTGGGGAGGGGATGAGCGCGGTAGTGATTTCTCAGGCCCCATCCATGATTTCCCCTGGACGGTACCGATTGGCACACAATGTCTGCACGCGGCCGGTTCGGCGTTGGCCTTCAAGTTACGCAAGGAACCCCGCGTAGCGGTGTTTTGTATAGGTGACGGCGGCACCTCCAAGGCCGACTTCTACGGCGCCATCAATGTCGCTGGAGCTATGCAATTGCCGCTGGTGGCCGTTATCGTCAACAATCAATGGGCCATTTCGACGCCGCGCCAGGCACAAACCGGTGCCAAGACACTGGCCCAGAAAGGCCTGGCCGCCGGGCTCGAAAGCCTGCAGGTCGATGGCAATGACCTGATTGCCGTACGCGCGGCCATGGATCACGCCCTCAAACGGGCCCGTCACGGGCATGGAGGCAGCGTGATCGAAGCCATCACCTACCGTCTGTCTGACCACACCACGGCTGACGACGCGCGCCGCTACCGTGACGATGCCGAGGTCAAGGCGGCCTGGGCGCGTGAACCGATGTTGCGACTCCGCACCTGGCTGCAGCTCGCCGGAGCCTGGGATGAGCAACGTGAGGAAGCCTGGAAAGTGCAATGTGGCCAACGCATGGACGAGGAAGTCAATGCCTACCTCGGCACCCGCACGCAGCCGCTGGAAGCTACCTTCGATTACACCTACGCCGAACTACCCACCGATCTCGTCGAACAACGTACTGCGGCCCTGGCCGCTGAAAGTGCGAGCCACTAAGGAGAACAACATGGCTCAGGTAACCCTGATCGAAGCCGTCACCCTGGCGCTGGCCTATGAGATGGATCACGATGCCGCCGTCATCGTGCTCGGCGAGGACGTGGGTATCAACGGTGGGGTGTTCCGCGCGACCGTGGGCCTGTTGGAAAAATTCGGCCCCGAGCGCGTGATCGATATGCCCCTGGATGAAACCACGATCGCCGGGGTTACCGTAGGCATGGCCGCCCAGGGCATGAAACCCGTCGCCGAGTCCCAATTCGAAGGCTTCATGTATCCGATGCTCGACCAAATTGCCTCGCATGCCGCCCGCCTACGCAACCGCACCCGTGGACGGATGCATGTCCCGGCGGTATTTCGTGCCCCCTGGGGTGGAGGCATCCGGGCACCGGAACATCACTCCGAAGCCAACGAAGCCATCTTCACCAATATTCCCGGCCTCCGGGTGGTGCTGCCGTCTTCGCCAGGGCGGGCCTACGGTCTGTTGCTGGCGGCCATTCGCGATCCCGACCCGGTGATCTTTTTTGAGCCCAAGCGCATCTACCGCCAATATAAGGAAGAAGTTCCCGACGACGGTGAGGCCCTGCCGCTGGATATATGTTTTGTACTGCGTGATGGCAATGATGTCACCCTGGTCACCTGGGGCGCGCAGGTCAAGGAAACCCTGGAAGCCGCCGACGCACTGGCGGATAGCGGCATCAGCGCCGAGGTGATCGACGTGGCCACCCTGAAACCACTCGATTTCGACACCATCCATGAATCGGTTCGTAAGACCGGTCGTTGTGTGATCGTGCACGAAGCCCCCCGTACGGCGGGTTTCGGTGCGGAAATTGCCGCTCGCTTGGCTGAGCACGCCATGTATGACCTGGTCGCCCCGGTACAACGCGTGACCGGCTACGATACGCACATCCCCTTGTTCCGCCTGGAAATGAAATACCTGCCCAGCGTGCAACGCATCGTAGCAGCGGCCCAACAAACCCTGGCCGTGAGCTGAGCCCCCGCTCCCTATCTTTTTACTGTATGCCCCACAAGGTTCCGATCATGTCCGATATCAAGACATTTCATCTGCCCGACCTCGGTGAAGGATTGCCCGACGCCACCATCGTCGAATGGCTGGTCAAAGAAGGTACGAGCATCAAGCTCGACGATCCTTTGGTTTCCATGGAAACCGCCAAGGCCGTGGTTGAAGTCCCCTCGCCCTACTCCGGTACCTTGAGCAAGCTCCACGGCCAAGCTGGCGACGTCATTATCACCGGCGCGCCACTGGCCGAATTTTCCGTCGATCCCCAACAACCCCAACGGGCCGAGGCCGAGCCCAGCGGGCACCATCATGCCCCGTCACCACCGTCCGGCTTCACCGACCAAGCCGACAAGGCCCAGGGTCTCAAGGCTGCAACCCCGCACGACACCGGCACCGTGGTGGGTACCATGGAAAGTAGTGATCGGCTACACAGCGAGCAGGCCGTTACCGTGGCCGGGATCAAGGCCATGCCGGCGGTACGCGCCCTGGCGAAAAAACTGCGCGTAGATCTGTCCCAGGTCACCCCAAGCGGGGCTACCGGCGTAGTAACTCTGGCCGACGTACGCAAGGCGGCTGAAAGCGGTACCGCACCGCTGCGTACCGAGTCAGCCGGCATTACCGCTGCGCAGGCCAGTGCAAGTACCGCACCGGCCCGGCGTACCGCCGTGTCCGCAACCGGCAAACCGATGCGTACCACCCCGCCGGGGCCCACCGTCCTGGGCCAGCCCGAGCAACTCAAGGGCATGCGCCGCACCATGGCCCGGGTCATGGCCGATTCGCACGCCCAGATCGTTCCCGCCAGTATCGTCGATGATGCCGACCTGCACGCTTGGCAACCTGACAACGATATCACCGTACGCCTGCTGCGGGCACTGGTTGTAGCCTGCAAAACCGTACCCATGCTGAACGCCTGGTTCGATGGTGAAAATCTCACCCAGACCCTGCATCCGCATGTGGATGTGGGTCTGGCCGTGGACACCGAGGACGGCCTGTTCGTACCGGCTATCCGTAATGCCGATCACCTCGATGCCGTCGGTCTGCGGGCCGCCGTCAACCGGGTGCGGGCCCAAGTTCAAGATCGATCCATCCCCGCCGACCAACTCAAGGGCTACACCATCATGCTGTCGAACTTCGGCATGTTCGCCGGACGCTACGCCAGTCCGGTCATCGTACCACCCTGTGTGGCCATCCTCGGCGCGGGGCGCCTGCGTCACGAGGTGGTCCCGGTCATGGGCGGTATAGCAACCCATCGGATGATGCCGCTATCACTGACCTTCGATCATCGCGCCGCTACAGGTGGTGAAGCGGCACGGTTTCTACGTGCAGTCATGGACGACCTGGCCCTGGCAAGCTAACGCCGCACCAATGTGCAGGAATGGGCTATGTGGTCTCAGACACCCATTGCATGATCATGGTTTTTTCACTGCATTCCCGCTGCAAAGGAATGCAGTGAAGGGCTGCGGACACCACAAAAAGATCTCATTATTCCGGATTGCTACCTCTTGACATTTCTGTCATCCCGGGCCTAGACCCGGGATCCAGCTGGTAACCGCTGCCACGAAATACCAGGTCGGGTACGCGACTATCAACCCAGGTCGAATACCCACTGCATGGTTATGGCTTTTTCATTGGACTCCCGCCTGCGTGGGAATGATAAGAGCGACTGTAATCCACGGCGAATAGTGCCATTGGGCCACTTCTGTGACTCAAGACTATCCCGATGCCGACTCATCCGCGTCGAGCTTTTTCCATAGCAATTCAATCTCCCGCACCAGCTTGCGGGCTGCGACATCGCGTTCTTTGGCCTCGGTCCATGGTCCACCCATCGCCACGCGCTCACTGCTGTAGAGCAATTCGTAGGCATGTCCCCCTACATGCTCAGTGGGTACCACTTGCAGGCTATTTTTACCCCATATAAAAGCGGAGGCCCCTCCAGCCTTGCCCAGTACCCGCACCCAATCTCCGGCTTCCTGAGGCCTCTCGAAAGGTACCGAGAGCAGCAATTCTTCACCATCAGCAGCTAGAAACCGGAAGTGGAAATGTCCATCCCGTTCACGAAAGGTGACGAAACGGGCCTGCTTACTGCCTTTCTTCGATTTCTTCCCAGTCTTCGATACGCCTACTTGCTGCAATGGGCGTAAACCGACAGCCGCACGCAATTGGCTCAGAAACGGGATCGCCAAGGCCCGGGCTTTGACAGCACCTTGATGGAGGATCTGTTCAATCTCAGCAGGTCTGGCCATCAGCGCCTCATAGCGCTCACGCAATGGCATAAGTTCCCCGTTGACACGCTCGAACAAGCGTTGCTTAGCCTCCCCCCAACTCAACCCGTCATGCAGAGCCACCCGGAAGGCCTCAGCCTCTGCCGCAGTAGCAAACGCCCGATAGATCGCATACAGGTTTGATCCCTCGGCATCCTTGGCCTCACCGGGGGCCCGTGAGTCGGTAACGATGCGGGCGATGGTCTCACGCAACTTTTTTTCACCTCCTGCGAAAAGAGGAATCGTATTGTTGTAACTCTTGGACATCTTGCGACCGTCCAGTCCTGGTAACGTCGCCATATGCTCGTCAACCACGGCTGCAGGTAAATCAAAATGGCCCCGGCCGGCACCGAAAAGATGGTTGAAACGGGCTGCAATATCACGAGCCATCTCGATATGCTGCACTTGATCGCGTCCGACCGGTACCCGATGGGCATTGAACAGCAGGATATCCGCAGCCATCAATACGGGGTAGCTATACAGGCCCATGCTGATACCGGCATCGGCATCCTCACCCGTAGCAAGATTTTGATCCACCGCCGCTTTGTATGCATGCGCACGGTTCATCAGCCCCTTGGCAGTCACGCAGGTCAGCAGCCAGGTCAGTTCGGTAATCTCCGGAATATCGGATTGCCGATAGAAGGTGACATGCTGCGGATCGAGTCCGGCAGCCAGCCAGGTAGCCGCAATTTCCAAGCGGGAACGGGCAATGCGCTCAGGGTCTTCGCACTTGATCAGCGCGTGATAGTCGGCAAGAAAGAAAAAGGCCTGCGTATCCGGCTTGCATGCCGCGGCCAAGGCCGGTCGAATTGCGCCGACATAATTACCCAGATGCGGAGTACCCGTGGTGGTGATACCGGTGAGGATTCTGATTTTCGAAGACATGGTGCAATGGCATGAAAAACGCGAGTGTAGGCCATCCGTGCCGGAGCTTCACACCTTCACAGACGACATTGACCCATCAACGTGATGCAGAAGACTAGCCTGGTATAGTAATGCCGACCGTAACTGGGACCGGTGATGCTCCCTCCGAGTGCTTGCCTAGCGTACCCGGCAAGCCGTGCACCGGGGCACCTGGTACACGGGCCGTTTTCACCTCACCAGGAACTTTTGGAGAGAGGGATGGTACGGGAGCCGCCAGCCCGGACTGGCGTTCGAGAATCTGCCGCATGGTCCGATTATTGAGCACGATGATGCTGATACGCCGGTTATCCGCATCCCGTGGATTTTTGGGATCAAACAAGATGGTATCGCCATAACCGACGACCCGCATGACCTTGCGCGGGTTCAAGCTTCCGGCTAGCAGGGCTCGGCGCGCCGAGTTGGCCCGGTCCGCCGACAACTCCCAGTTGCTGAACTTCGCCCCTTTTACATACGGCGTTTCATCGGTATGGCCGTTGATGCTGATGCGGTTGGGGACGGTATTGATGATCTTGGCAAGCTCTTGAAGAATCGTCTTGGTGTAAGGCATCAGGATAGAACTTCCCAAAGCAAACATCGGCCGGTTCTTATTATCAACGATCTGTATCCGCAAGCCTTCAGGGGTAATATCCAACAATAGCTGTTTCTTGAAACGCTGCAGAAACGGGCTCTCCTGGATCGCCTGTTTGAGTTGCTTCAGGAGTTTTTCCAAGCGTTGCTTCTCGGCGGCCTTGGAAATCTTTTCCGCAGTTTTCACATTGACCTTGGGTGATTTGCGCTGCAGCATCCGGTCGCCGGGACCGTGCGGCAAGGTGCTGGTGCCACCCAGTTTGATCATCGAATCACTCGCCCCTCCCGGACCATTGATACCCGGTGCAGGCACCGCCGAGGCACCCGCTACCATGCTGGGATTCTTAAAGTATTGCGAGATCGCCGCACGCTGCTCCTTGCTGCCCGCACCCACCAGCCACATCACCAGAAAAAACGCCATCATCGACGTCACAAAATCAGCATAGGCAACTTTCCAGGCCCCCCCATGACTGTCGTGCGCCGCCTTGCGAACCTTGCGGATGACAATGATCGGTGCTGAACTTTTCCCATCGTCGCTTTTCTTATCCATCAACGCTGCTCTTTAAGATGAGCCTCAAGATCCGGAAAACTGGGACGCACCTTGACAGCCAGAGACTTGCGCGCAAACTCGATGGCGACCTGGGGGTTGTAACCGCGCAAGCTTGCCACCAGTGCAATCTTGGTCACCTCAAACGGCTTACTGTCATCGTTAGCCCGGTATTCAAGTGCTGCGGAGAGTGGGCCAACCAGACCATACGCAAGTAGGATGCCAAGAAAGGTCCCAACCAGAGCCGCGGCAACATGACTACCAATGGTTGCTACATCACCAGAGCCGATGGAACTCATCGTCGTTACGATCCCCAGGACTGCCGCCACGATACCGAAACCAGGCAAGGCGTCCGCCATCTTCTGCAACGCTAACGCAGGAGCCATACCATCCGAGTGATGGGTTTCCAGCTCGGTATCCAGCAATTGCTCGAGTTCCATTGGATTCATGCCGCCCCCCACCATCAGGCGCAAACAGTCGGTCATGAAATCGATCAGGTGATGCTCTTTCATCAACCTTGGGTAGACCGTGAAAAGGGGGCTCTCCCCCGGGTTATCGACGTGCTCCTCCAGACTCATCAGGCCCTCTTTACGAACCTTGATGAGCAGGTCAAACAAGAGTGATAAAAGGTCAACATAGTCCTGGCGCTTGTATTGCGGCCCTCCCATCAGAGAGGAAACCCCCTTCAGCGCCGCATTGACCACGGCCGGAGGATTGCTGGTGACAAACGCACCGACTGAAGCCCCGCCGATAATCAGCAATTCGGTAGGCTGCCACAAAGCCGCAAGTTGCCCATGATCCATAACATAGCCACCCACGACACTGCCAAAAACAATGACCACGCCAATGATCAGAAGCATGGAACCCAACCCATTCTGCCAAGTACCTGCTTATATCGGCTGATGCCTACAAATATTGAGGGGCCCTCGATAAACTTATCGTACGGCCCGATTACTGCATTGCGTTCACCCGTTGCACCGGAGCCAGTTATTGCCATCCGTCTTCATGGGACGCACTCCGACTTGGCCGGCCTGTCGCCACGTCGCCGAAACCGCACACTATCCAGCAAACGACCCATCATTCCTGGCTTAGATACATCCTGTAGGGCTAGACTATCTGAGAACCTTACCAGCAAGACGGGCCTGAAGTTCACCCCGCTGGGGCCCCTTGCGAAATAGGGTAATCAGCGTTGCCGGGATAGCCACACTATAGAGCCGGCACCCATTATCGATGCGTGGGCCCACTTGACATATGGATCGCCGCAGGGGGCTTGGATACCTCCGGTTTATTTCCTGCGCCTGCGGTGCACAAGTTCACTGCTTACTTATCCAAGTCATGTTTGATAGAAGTTGCAAACCCAAAGCTGGACACCCCGATTTGGTACCTTGCGGATCTTTGATCCGCAAGGTACGTGTGTACCCCCCAGGGTCGGGCCCACAGGCTATCCGTGGCCCGGGAGCCCCGATGTGACACGCATGGACGGGCCCCCTAGCAAGATGCTTAACGGTACCTTTCCATACCCGTGGACTGAGCAGAGTCTGCTCGGTCCCATACAAGCTATAGGTGTTGAAAAGGTGGAAACCATAATCCAGTAGCTCTGTGGCCTTCTCAGCACGAGTGCCTTCGCTGGCCGCACCCAGCACCACGGCAATCATTCGCTGAGCACTCCGTTGCGCGGACACCACCAGGCAATAATCTTCCGTACCAGTCTGCCCGATCTGTAAGCCATCCACCAACGTATCGCTCCACAATAAGCGGTTGCGACTGCATTGCAGGTATTCCGTTCCAAATAAATGTTTTGAGCTTGAAGATTGAGTATTTCTGTGGCGAATTGTGGATCAAGGTGCGGTCAGCGAGACCGGGTCGAAAGTACTGGAATATTGGCCAGACTGCGGATAAGCACTGACATTTCCATAATGTGTATCGCGCATGCCAAGCCGCTTGGCCTAAGCGTTCATCAGGGCCACAAAAGCCTTTTCTGAACCCGTGACATGCTCAGCCAGTGCGATTGCGGCATCGTTACCGGGCACGATGAATGGAACATAGGACCTTCAGGAGCCGGAAAGGATTTGCGCGGAATATAGGCCCAGCGCATGCACCCGGACCAGCACGCGGCGAGCCGTGGCCGCATTGGGCAATGGACCAAGACGCACCCGGTAGAAGCGCTGACCGCGTACCATAACCGAATGAGTACTCACGTTCTGCAAACCGGCCCGGTCGAGGCGATCATGTAAGCGTTTAGCATTGTGCCGATCTTCGAAAGAACCCACCTGCACATACAGGGGCCCTTGCACAGAACCTGCGACATAGCCACCCGTGAGATCGCTACGCCAGTGCGGATCGTCAGGATCGATACCCTGGACCTCAACCCGACCGGTGCCATGCCGCCAAATACCGATGCGTAGCGCCGCTACATACGATAAATCGATGATCCGGCCCGACACAAACGGGCCACGATCATTGATGCGCACGACCACACTTTTGCCATTGGCCAGGTTGGTTACTAAAGCAAAACTCGGTAAGGGCAAGACCTTGCTGGCCGCGCTGTACTTGTACATATCATAGCGTTCCAGGGATGATGTCAGATGGCCCTGAAACTTGGTGCCATACCAGGAAGCGGTACCCCGTTGTACATAGCCGCGAGCCGTCCTGAGAACATAATAGGTTCGCCCATTGACGGTATAAGAAGATTTGTTGCCATAGCGAGAACGTGGTTCTGGTCTGGGTACCGGCTCGGGGATATTGTACACATTGGGAATCGAGCCTGAGGGTGTCGTATCGTATTGCTGGGAATAGCGTCCGGCGTTGGCCCGCTGTGGACTGGAAGCACAACCCGCGAGCAAGGCCAGAATGAGCATCGCCGATAAACCAGCCAACCACCTCATGGTGCCGATCCAGGTCTGACAGACGATACTGCGGCGGCACGCTGAATGGCCGCTGCCAGCTGGGTAACAGCCATGGCGTACAGCGGACTGCGGTTGTAATGGGTAATCACCGCAAAATTAGCAAAAGTTATCCAGTACTCCGGGCCGTACACACCTTGCAGGGTGAGCAGTGTCGCCGGCAGTTCAGGGGCGACCGGCACACTGGGGGCATAGCCCTTGGCTTCCAGCGCCTCCACCGCATACAACGTCTTGCTGCGCTGGACCGGCACCTCAGCGGCATTCTTTCCTAGCACGGCAGGCATGGCCACGGGCTGACCACGTTGCCAGCCATGAGCAGCCAGGTAATTGGCGGTACTGGCTAAAATATCCGGCAAGGAATTCCACAGATCGATGCGCCCATCACCATTGCCATCGATGCCGTAATGTTGCAGGCTCAATGGCATGAACTGGCTCCAGCCCATCGCTCCGGCATAGGAGCCGCGCAGATCCTGTACCGGAACCGGCAGCCGTTGCGGCGGCAAACTCAGTAGTGCCGCCAGCTGGGTGGCGGATTCAAACAGTTTTGCGGTCTTGTCGTGGATCACCTGCAGGTAGCGAGCCTCGCTGGTGTCTGGGTCGTGGACATTGAGTAGCTGCTGGACTTCACCCTCGGCGATGGTATTCGTGGCATTGGCCAGGATGTCCATGATCCGCATCTTGTTGAGCTGAACCATCATTTGGAAGGCCCGGGAATAGAGGAAATCACCCACCAGCACACTGGCCTCGTTACCGAACAGGGCATTGGCGGTCTCCTTGCCACGGCGTAGTTCTGAGGCATCGACGACATCGTCATGCAGCAGGGTGGCGGTGTGGATAAATTCGATGAGGGTGGCGCACTCGATGTGCTCGTCGCCCTCATATTGGAATGCGTTGGCGGCCAGCAGATGCAGGATCGGGCGCAGGCGCTTTCCACCGCTATGGACGATGTATTGGCCGATCTGGTCAATCAGCACCACCTCGGAACGCAGCTTTTTCTGGATGCACAGATTAACGCGGGTCATGTCATCCTCGATGAGAGTGTAAATTTCTTCAATTTTCATGAGCTTAGCGGTTCCGGGTGCTGTCCGAGGCCCTGCATGCTAGGGGGCCGTGAGAAAAGTGTCAAGCTAAGGGAAAAGTGGTTTGACCCTGACCGCCGGAGCGGCTAAAATCGCCGTCCTTTAAGGTGGGTTGTATCTGTACAAAGTGGATCCCCGCCTGCGAAGAACACGTAGAATATCCTTGATATAGAAGGAAATTCTTTCGAATTTCCTGGGAGAGTCAGCAAGATGTACGCAGTGATTGAAACCGGCGGTAAACAATACCGGGTGAGTGAAGGCCAGAGCATCAAGGTCGAGAAATTGATTGCCGACGAGGGCAGCAGTATCGATCTGGATAAAGTGCTGCTGGTTGCCAATGGCGATGATATTAAGGTCGGTGCGCCTTACCTGAATGGTGGTAAAGTGACTGCGACGGTGAAAGCACATGGTCGTGGCAAGAAGATCCGCATCATCAAGTTCCGTCGTCGCAAGCATTACCAAAAAGAACAGGGACATCGTCAACACTATACTGAGCTGGAAATCACCGGCATTGCGGCCAGGTAAGAGGATTTATAGATGGCACATAAAAAAGCAGGTGGTAGTACTCGTAATGGTCGCGATTCGGAGTCCAAACGCCTTGGCGTGAAGAAGTTCGGTGGTGAGCAAGTGCTTGCCGGTAACATCCTGGTTCGCCAGCGCGGTACCAAATTTCACCCTGGAATAAACGTAGGTCGCGGTAAAGACGATACTTTGTTTGCCAAAGCCAGCGGTACGGTTAAGTTCGAGAAAAAAGGCCCGCACCAGCGTAGTTTTGTAAGCGTCACGCCCGCGGCTTAATCGTAGTTAGATAGAGATTTAAAAAAGCCTCGTCAGTGACGGGGCTTTTTTCGTTTTTGCGTGCCTAATGTCGTTCCCGCGAAGGTGGGAATCTAGTATATATATTTTTTTGGATTCCCGCTTCTGCGGGAATGACGATAACAGGAAAGTCGTTCAAGTGAAATTCGTAGATGAAGCAAACATTCGAGTGGAATCCGGCAAGGGCGGCGATGGCTGCATGAGCTTCCGCCGTGAGAAATATATTCCTCGAGGCGGCCCTGACGGTGGCGATGGTGGTGATGGTGGTGATGTCTTTTTGATCGGTGATGATAATATCAGTACCCTGGCCGACTTTCGTTACAGCCGGAAATTTAAGGCACAGAATGGTCAACCGGGTCGTGGCAAAAATTGCTACGGCAAGGGTGGCGAAGACCTGTATATTAGAGTGCCACTGGGCACGATAGTCGTTGAACAGGATACCAGTGAATTGATGGGTGAAGTGTTAAATAAAGGGCAGGTATTAAAAGTTGTACTGGGTGGTCATCATGGCGTAGGTAATACCACGTTCAAGAGCAGCACCAACCGTGCACCGCGAAAATTTACCAAAGGCACACCTGCGGAATCACGCCAGCTTCATCTTGAGCTGAAAGTATTAGCGGATGTTGGGCTACTTGGGTTGCCAAATGCAGGTAAATCGACATATATACGATCGGTCTCTTCGGCCACGCCGAAAGTTGCTGACTATCCTTTTACTACCTTGTATCCAAATCTGGGAGTGGTACGTATTGAAGCGGATCGTAGTTTTGTTATCGCCGATATTCCCGGAATTATCGAAGGCGCAGCAGAAGGGGCAGGACTGGGTATTCAGTTTTTAAAACATATATCACGCACCCGCCTGTTATTACATATTATCGATGTGGCACCGTTTGATGAAAGTGATCCGGTTGAGTCATATAAAGTTATTGAAAATGAATTGAAGAAATACAGTGATACATTGGCTGACTATGAACGCTGGTTAGTACTGAATAAACTGGATTTGTTAGATGAAAGTATCGATAAAGAAGAACATTGCCAGAAGATCATTGATAGCATTGGTTGGCAAGGCCCGGTTTACAAGATCTCTGCTTTGCAAAAGCAGGGCACTCAGGCATTATGTTATGACATCATGAGTTTGGTTGAGAAACAAAGGAGTAAGGCAGATGGAACTGCTGAAGAAGGCGAGGAGCCTGAGGAAGAGTCAAACAGATGTTGAAGGAATTATCTGGCGGCAGGTGAGGAACCGACAACTTTTAGGGTTAAAATTTCGCAGGCAAGTGCCGATTGATAAGTACATTGTTGATTTTCTTTGTATTGAATTGAAAATCATCGTGGAACTTGATGGTGGTCAGCATGTTGATGCGACAGTATATGATGAGCAAAGGACAAATTTGTTAAAAAAGAAGGGGTTTCGTGTGGTTCGATACTGGAATCACGAAGTACTAGAAAATCTGGATGAGGTTATGGATGCCTTCACCCTAACCCTCTCCCAACGGGAGAGGGAACTGAAGTCAAAACAACGGTAGCGGTATTTATAAAGGTGAAGGAATCAAGAAAGCATAATACCTCCCTCTCCCTTTGGGAGAGGGTTGGGGTGAGGGAATAGAAATAAAATACTATGCGAGAGTCAATAGAAAAAGCGAAACGTATTGTTATCAAGATTGGTAGCGCCTTGCTCACCAATGATGGCCTTGGTCTGAATCATCAAGGCATTGATCAGTGGGTCGGGCAAATGGCCCAGTTAAGGAAACAGGGCATTGAAATTGTACTGGTCTCATCCGGAGCCGTGGCCGAAGGCATGTCACGTTTAAACTGGACTACGCGCCCTAAGTCTTTACACGAATTACAGGCCGCCGCAGCGATCGGGCAAATGGGTCTGGTGCAGGCTTACGAATCGGCTTTTCAAAAATACGATTTTCATACTGCGCAGATATTGCTAACTCACGATGATCTTGGCAACCGGCGTCGTTATCTGAATGCGCGTAGTACCTTAAAAACATTGTTGCGCCACCAGATCATTCCTGTGGTCAATGAAAATGACACAGTGGCGTTTGAGGAAATCCAGTTCGGTGACAACGACACCCTGGCGGCCCTGGTCGCAAATCTGGTCGAGGCGGATCACCTGATTATCCTGACCGATCAAACAGGACTCTATGAAGAGAATCCCCGCTCCAATCCTGATGCCAAATGGGTGGATGAAGCCAGTGTAGGCGATAGTCGTCTCGACAACATGGTGAGTAGCAAAGGTGGTGCGTTGGGCCGGGGTGGCATGTTTACCAAACTACGTGCTGCGCGCCTTGCTGCACGTTCCGGAAGTTCGTGTCTGATTGCCTCGGGTCGTGAACAGGATATTCTGCTGCGTCTTATCAAAGGTGAAAAGCTGGGTACCTATCTCATGGCCGAACAGAGCCCGGTGACCGCGCGGAAACAGTGGCTCGCCGGACAATTGCAACTAGCCGGCAGCCTGACTCTGGACGACGGTGCTTGCAAGGTGTTGATTGGCAAGGGTGGTAGCCTGCTTGCGGTGGGGGTGCGCCAGGTCAGTGGTCAATTTCAACGTGGTGAAGTGGTTAGCTGCGTGGATGGCCAGGGTCGAGAGATCGCCCGTGGACTGATGAATTATAATTCTGAAGAAGTGATGAAACTTATTGGCCAATCCAGTGACCAAATAGAATCGATATTGGGGTATATCGATGAAGAAGAGCTAATCCACCGAGACAACATGGTAATCACGGCCGGGACATGACGCTACGTATTCCTAAACGGACGATTCTCAGCTTGGCAGCGCTACTGCTTTTATCAGCCTGTGGTGTCAAGACGATTTATAATAATCTCGACTGGGTTCTGGAAGGTATGGTTGATGATTATATTGACCTGACGGATACTCAGGAAGAGGATGTCGATAAACGTATTGCGCAACTTTTGAAATGGCACAAAGAGACTCAGTTAGCGGAGTATGTAAATGATCTAAAAGAAATAAAAACATTCACTGCAAAAGGGATCGATGATGAATCAGCGGAAATTATTTTCGCGAAGTTCCTGGAACGCTGGACAGCCATGAAAACAAAGGTCGCGCCTGAAATGGCCGCCTTGTTTTTGACACTGAATGAGAAACAGATTAAGGCACTATTCATCCGGCTCGAAGAAGAAAACAAAGAGATTGACGAAGAATACAAAGAAACCACCGAAGAGGAAAAAAATATCGAAGGTGGGGAGAGATTACTGGAAAACTTTTCGGACTGGCTGGGACCCTTAAGTGAAGAACAAAAAGAATTACTCATATCATGGCCCCCCCGGTTTCAATCGACACATGAAAACAGACTGGTTTTCAGGGAAAAGTGGCAGTTAGCACTAAAGCAGGTTCTGGACGACGATATCCCGACAGAAGAAAAACGAACCAGATTGATTGCATTGACAGAAAAGCCAGAAGATTATCAATCTGAACAATACAAAGCTCAGCTTGTTCACAATAGCAAGCAGGTAAAAGCACTTATACTGGCATTTGGTCCCACAGTAACGAATGAACAAAAAACCTATCTTGCTGAGCGATTGGACTACTTCATCCGTAATTTTGAAGAGCTGATCGAAGAGACGAGGCAGAACTAATTAACCTGAACTCGGGATAAGGAAATCTGTATTGATTAGCTATCCCAAATTT
>CAJXGK010000007.1 GCA_913053815.1 uncultured Rhodanobacteraceae bacterium | reverse complement strand
CTGCCCCCGATTTTTTATCCGCTTCGCTACGCCCCCCCCAAGTCCGACAAGCTCCTAGTTACGCAGCAGGGTCTTTCTGGCGGTACGACTGACCGTTGCATAGTGCAAGCCGAAATGCTCACCAATGTCCTTCAGGGTGTACGCCGTACTTGCATAGGCCGCCGCGATGGCGGTTGAATGCCTAGGTGTAGACCCCGTGGACTTCGTGCATACCACCACATAGCGCTGGTTACAGTGTCTCGATCAGCGGGGGTAGTGATTGTCCATCAGGCAATACGCGTCACAGACGCCACTCGAAGCGTTCGCTCACGCGTGACAGATTGGCAAGAAACGTCTGCCGGCCCAGATCATCCAGAAAGATCGCTTCGCGCACATTGCCACGGGCTGTCGCGTGGTACAGCGCGCTGGCGAATTCGATACGAAATGGGCGGGACAATGGGCATTAGGCTACGCTTGTCGGGATGTTATAATACGAAACTGGCCCCATTCTTCGCAAACCGGTTACCACGTTATCGAGGTGTTGGTTAAGTTTCTCCAGCCGGTCCAGGCTGGTCAGGGGCGCTGCTTAGGGCGACCGTGCTCATCATGAAACGACTCCAGCAGCTGCACATAGCGACACGGACCGGACGGGGTAACCTTGATGTATATGCCAGTGCTGTATAGGCATACAAAACATGATCAACAATAACCATTGAATAATAAACGTACTACTACGTTGGTTTTCAGAAAATCGTTGGTAAGGTAGTGTTTCTATTGAACGACAATCTGAAAAAACACCCCATTTTCCCAATAACTGTCGAACTCGGGGGAGCTCGATGACATCGAGCCGTCAGCAGGATGATACGCTGCTGTCGCAGCATCTCGACCAGCACTTCGGCGAGCACAATGCCCCGATCAGGTTGCTGGGCCAGTTCAGCGAGTTGGTGGATGCAGCGCTGGTAGTCGGCGATGGCGAACAGCGTCAGGCCCCCCATAGTTCAACCGGACATTCATAGCGAGATACAAAACTCAAAATTACCATGGCATCATTTCAATATTCGTTGTATAGTCAAAATATGAAGAAGGAGACAGCAACCTTAATATTTGAATCCCTCTCATCGGGCACGCGGCTGGATGTGTATCGACTACTGGTCAAGAAAGGATCAGAAGGGATGGTTGCCGGCGAGATCGCTATAACGCTCGACGTACCTCCGTCCAATCTCTCATTCCACTTGAAGACGCTGACACAAGCCCGTCTGCTCACCGTGGAGCAAGAGGGCCGCTTTCAACGCTATCGAGCCAATATCCCGCTGATGCTCGACCTGATCGCCTACCTGACCGAAGAGTGCTGCGCCGGTCATCCCGAACAGTGTGTGAACCTTCGAACCGCGTCGCCGTGTTCGGAGAGCGTACTTCCTTCCCCTGCTTCAACAAGAGAACTCACATCGTGAATATCCTGTTTTTATGCACTGGCAACTCCTGCCGTTCGATCTTGGCCGAAGCCACGTTTAACGCCTTGGCCTCGATCGGTTGGCACGCTATGAGTGCCGGCAGCCAGCCGACCGGACAGGTGCATTCACGCTCGCTGACCTTGCTGGAGCGCGAAGGCATTCCCACTGAGGGGCTGTCCAGCAAATCCTGGGATAATCTGCCGGAAACGCCGGATATTGTGATCACCGTCTGCGCCAGTGCTGCCGGTGAGACCTGCCCGGCTTACCTTGGCCCGGCGCTGCGCGCACACTGGGGCGTCGAGGATCCCGCCAAAGCAACCGGATCCGAAGATGAAATCAATGCAGCATTCGAGCAGGCCTACCGCATCTTGCGTATTCGTATCGAAGCACTGCTGGCATTACCATTAGTCAACTTGCGTCAGAACCCCGTCGCTCTCAAGGCGGAACTTGAGCGCATCGGCACACTGGCGCCCTAAGAATTGGAGCCTATGAGGCAACCTCTTCGTTACGAGGTATTGCCTTTTTTATTGAGCAACATTTCAAATTTATTAGGAGCATTGAAATGAAAAAAATTGCAATCTTTGAACCTGCCATGTGTTGTAGCACTGGCGTGTGCGGCGTGGATGTCGATCAGCAATTGGTGACCTTTGCCGCCGATGTCGATTGGGCAAAGCAACAAGGTGCCAGGATCGAACGGTTCAATCTCAGTCAACAACCGATGGTCTTTGCCGACAATGCCATCGTCAAAGGCTTGCTGGAGCGTTCCGGGGAAGACGCATTGCCATTGATTCTGATCGATGGCGAGATTGCGTTGGCGGGACGTTATCCGCAGCGCGCCGAACTGGCGCGTTGGCTAGACATCGTGCCGGAAACCCCGGTCGCAGCACCGGGCTCGTCTCAGGACGGTTGCTGTGGCGGTGGTTGCGCCTGCTAATGCGGGGTTGCATCGTGCTTTTCATCAAATAGATTTAAGAGGATGCACTATGAAGTTCCTGGATGACACACCCAAGTTCCTGTTTTTTACTGGTAAGGGGGGCGTTGGCAAAACATCACTGTCCTGCGCCACTGCCATCCACCTCGCTGGGCAAGACAAACAGGTGCTGCTTGTCAGTACTGATCCAGCCTCCAACGTTGGCCAGGTGTTCGAGCAGACCATCGGTAACCGAATCACCCAGATCGACACGGTACGCGGCCTATCAGCGTTGGAAATCAATCCGCAGGCTGCAGCGCAGCAATACCGCGAGCGCTTGATCGAGCCAGTCCGCGGCGTGCTGCCAGCCGATATCGTCAAGGGGATCGAAGAACAGCTTTCCGGAGCCTGCACCACCGAAATCGCGGCTTTCGACGAATTCACCACGCTGTTGACGGATGCCGAATTGGTCAATCGTTATGACCATATCGTGTTCGATACGGCGCCCACCGGCCATACCATTCGCCTGCTACAGTTGCCCGGCGCTTGGAGCGGCTTTATCGACAAAAACCCGGATGGGGCCTCTTGTCTGGGACCGCTGGCCGGTCTCGAAAAGCAGCGCCAGCGTTACGCTGCAGCGGTGAAAGCGCTGTCCGATACTGAACGCACACGGCTGGTGCTGGTTGCCCGGGCGCAAAAGTCCACCCTGGATGAAGTCGCGCGCACCTCTAAGGAGTTGGCCGCCCTCGGCCTGTCCAGTCAATACCTGGTCATCAACGGTGTATTGCCGGCGGCCGAGGCCGAACATGATGTGCTGGCCGCTACCGTACACCACCGCGAACGGGTCGCCATTGCCGAGATGCCGGCAGCACTGCATCGGTTGCCGGTAGACTCGTTGCCGCTCAAAGCCTTCAATATGGTGGGCATTGAGGCGCTGAAAAGCCTTTTTGGTGGCGAAGACGGTGCGGTACCGTCTGCAGCGGCAATCCGCACGGCACCGGTCGATTTACCTGGCCTCTCCACATTGGTGGATGAGATGGCCCAAACCGGCTATGGCTTGATCATGATGATGGGTAAGGGCGGCGTCGGTAAAACCACCCTGGCGGCCGCCATTGCGGTCGAACTGGCGAGGCGTGGTTATCCTGTACAACTGACCACCTCCGATCCGGCCGCGCATCTGTCGGATACGCTGCCTAGCTCGCAGGATAACCCGGAGGTCAGTCGCATCGACCCGGGCGCGGAAACCGAGCATTACCGTCAACACGTGCTAGCCACCAAGGGCAAGGACCTCGACGCTGAGGGCCGCGCGATGCTGGAAGAGGATCTGCGTTCGCCGTGCACCGAGGAGATTGCGGTGTTTCAGGCGTTCTCACGCATCATCCGCGAAGCAGACAAAAAGTTTGTGGTGATGGATACCGCACCGACCGGTCATACCCTGCTGCTGCTCGATGCCACCGGTGCCTACCACCGCGAGGTGGCTCGCCACATGGACGCGAACGCACATTACACCACGCCAATGATGCAGTTGCAGAACCCGGCGCGCACCAGGATTCTAATCGTGACCCTGGCGGAAACTACCCCGGTACTAGAAGCGGCCAGTCTGCAAGAAGATCTGCGACGCGCTGGGATTGAGCCGTGGGCTTGGCTGATCAATAACAGTTTAGCCGTCAGCGAGACACGATCGCCATTGCTGAAGTTGCGCGCCGGCCACGAGCTGGCGCAAATCGAAGCGGTACGCACGCGGTACGCCAAACGCGTGGCCCTGGTGCCGGTACAAACTGAGGAGCCGGTGGGCATCGGACGCCTGCTGGCGCTGGTCAACCAGTAGCCGGAGAGCCTATCCATATACATTCGAAACCTGCTGACCCGCAACCCCATGACTGTTTGTCCAGACACTCCGGTCGACACCATTGCGCGGCTGTTGCTCGCTCACCGCATCAACGGCGTGTCGGTTGTGGATGAACAGCAGCGCTTGCTCGGCGTTGTGACCGCTGGGGACTTGGTTCACCGCGCCGCCGATGAGCGGCTTGAGTCACGTGAATCACTTTGGAGGGAAAACTTCTGAATTTTCTTTCTCAGCCCCGAGGGTGCCCAGCCGGGCAAGCCCGAGGGCTGCACCACGGTAAGCCGGTGAAGGCTTGGCTGGCCAAGCATAGCGAGCAGGTCGAGGTGTTCTAATCTGCCCAGCTAAGTCCCGAACTCAATCCTGACGAGTGTCTCAACGCCGTCTCAAGCAGGCGTTAGGGACCCGTGTTGCGCTGCGCACCAAGGCCAAATCCAAGCATGCTACGGAGGCCCACATGATCGGCCTCGAAACGCAACCGAAACGGGTTCGTGCGTTCTTCGGTGATCCGCATGTCAAGAACGCGGCTTGAGCGATAATCGGTTCCGGATCAATAAGACCCGTGCCATCTGCCATCGAGAACTATTGAGAAAAGAGTGCTGCAACATGTGTTTTGACCCTGCGGGACAGCCCGCAGGGTATGGTAGCTTTTATCAAGGCGGCAAACTAACGGTTCCGAGACCAGTGATGGGGATTGGATCTTGGGATGTCATGAATGGGCTGTGAATAAACCGATGTCGGTGGCGTGTGCGAGTCACGGGCTTTTACGGTGCGCCCCGGTAAATACATCACGACCAAATGTTCTCAACCCCGGCGTAGCGGCATAGCCAAGATGCGAGAGTCCGAAGAAATCCTCGACTGTACGTAGGAACGAATAGTGATTGTAGGGGACTTCCGAGACGGTACCTGGGCGAATAAAAGGGGAGATGGCTACGGCACCGATACGTCCACCACCCGGGCCGAGGCGGCCTGGTTTGGGACCACCCGGAAGTTTCATCTCGTGACAACAGGCCCGGCCATCGCTTGCGCTGCCTTCGTCAAAAGTAATCAGCAGTAGACCGTCTTTACGGAAAGCCGGAGCGGCCAGGATCTTCGGTACCCAGACTTTTAAGAACTGGTTAACCGAAACCAGACCACCGGGTTGGCCATTGGCGCAGGGCGCATTGTGCCCATCATGGCAAAGATCGGGGACGATGAAGGCGTAGTTGGGGGTGGTGCGGATGGATCGAAGGTCAGTTTTAAGCTGGGCCAGGTTCACGACATGGGTATCGCAATTGGCCTGGTTGTCGATGATCGAATGGAAATAGACAAACGGATTGTGTTTGGCCGCGTACTGATCATTGGCCGCGGCATGTTCGGTCCAGTCCTTGGCGCCGATCGGAACATGGGCGCAGGTTGCCGACTCGCGCTTGAGATCACGCCCCATATCTTCGAAGTATCCTTTCCATGTATCGCCCTTGGCCTGTAGCTGGTTGGCTACAGTCTTGACCCAGGATGGGTAGATACAGCCCTGGCCCAGTGCTTGGTCGTAGGATCCGGGGGTGCTGGAACTCAGTTTAAACTCACTGTACACAGGACAGTCGTTTTGTGTTGCGGCGTTGGGGGCTTGGCCACTGACCATAGCGATATAGTTATCTAGGCTGTAGTGGCCGATAGCGTAATACTGCTTCAGCAGCGCCCCTTTTGCGGGAAGCACCTTGGCTAGATAGGGGGCAGGAGAGTGCTTGCCAAAGCTGGCTTGATAGGGTTCGTTTTCAAGAACGATCACGAAGACATGGTGAATCGGAGCAGCAACTTTCACCTTGGGTACGGAGGCCAAGGCCGGGGTGGTAACGATGCCGAGAGTAAGCAGCAGCAGGGGGAGGATGGCACCCAGGTAGCGATGGGGTGGGCTGGAATGGGAAGGCATGGGTGATAACTCCATGGTGATCATGAGCGGGTGGAAGGGGCTGCTGGGGACGGAAAGCGTAACGGCGGCAGGATCCCTGAGTTAGTCAGAATGACAAAACAGTCGCTGCCTATTGGATCACGTTCGGATGGCAAAGTTGAGACAGAGCCTGGTCCAATGGCCGATGAGCCTGAAGGCGATGGGGGGGCTGGAGATCATCGGAGGAATCCGTCTGAGTTTGGGTCTGGCGGTGCGGCTTGTTGGCATCCCCTTCGTGATGCTGCTTCTGGCCAGAGCCCGGGGTCGGTTGCATGGTGAGATCGCCAAGCATTGGCTGGTAAAAACGGTTCGCTATTGAACCCACCGGAGACAGGCTCCATGCCGGACTTAGTGTGGAACGCTGCTGGCCAATGCGATTACCGCCTGGATTAGCAGAGCGATCTGGGCCAGGCTGGCGAGTGTGAAGGCCGGCCCCCGGCTACCCGGATTATGTACGTACATAAACAGGTAGGCGATGCGGCCGAGCAGCCAGATGGTACCCAGCCCGCCGGCAATCCAGGGGTTGCCGAACCAGGTGGCCAGTCCGAGCACAGGCAGGAATAGGACCAGGGCTTCGAGCGTATTCATCTGGATTCGATAAATTCGTTCAAAGGTGGGGTGTCCGCTGATGGCGGGGGCCTTCACTCCATAGCGAACCCGCGCCCAGGCGACCCAATAGGTCGTCAACTGCAGTAATAGAATACTTGACAGGGCAATCAGCAGAGGCCAACGGTAAGCAAACATAGCGGGGTCCCAAGTATGAAAAATACAAGCTCATCATACCGGTGGGATCCTCGAAGAAAGCCACCATGCTGTTACTTTGCTGTGTTGCGTCCTCGCACACTCTTCACTATCACCCTAATAGGTCTCGGAGATCCACGACAGAGTGGCTTGCGCTCGAACCACTCGCTACGGTTTTACGAGGTGCCCTGGGGGGGATGATTTCCGATATTGAGCGATCCACTGGTAGGCGGAACGATGCTCAGAATGTACTGTCCAAGCCATGACAAGCGGCTATGCAGGAGACACGAATGCTTTCCCCATCGGCAATTCTGTGGAGCTCAATCTACGGATCAATCGGTATCGGTTACTTTATCTATGGCAAGCGCCAGGGGGATTTTCCAGCTCTGTTTGCAGGAATCGGCTTGCTGGCAGTGAGTTTCGTGATTAGTAATGGTTATCTTCTGGCACTGGTATCCATTGCCCTCATGGCCTTTCCGTGGCTGTGGAGGCGCTGGTACTGAATTCCCCGCCGACTCAGGTGAGCAGGCCCTGCTGGCGTAACCATGAAGTAAATTGGGACAAAGGCATGGCCCCAGACATACGCGCCACTTCCTGGCCCATGCGGAATGCTAGCAAAGTGGGGATGCTACGAATGCCAAGGCGGGTTGCGATACCGGGATTTGCTTCAGTATCCAGCTTGGCGAATCGCAAGCGGGGCTCAAATTGTTGTGTGGCCTGCTCCAGAACCGGTGCGAACATCCGGCATGGACCACACCAGGCTGCCCAGCAATCGACTACAACAGGGATACTGCTACGGTTTACTAAGGTGTCAAAATTAGTCTCATTCAGTGGGGTGGGACGGCCGTCGAATAGTGTCTGGTGGCACTTCCCACAATGAGGGTGGTCGTCCAGTTTTTCTTCCGCTACCCGGTTGATAGCAGTGCAGTGCGGGCAAACGATTTCGATCAGAGAGGGGTTCATTGAGGTCTCTAAAGCCGGTAATCCATGAGAATGCTACCCGTCGTGTCACTGGCATGGAAACGGATTTTCCAGCGGACTCGGGTAACCCACATCCCTCTGCAAAAAACACAGGGATATTGATGGGCGGGCAAGCTGCTAGCGTTGCATAGTAGGGACCGTAGAAATGGGGCGGTCGTGGGCCGGATGGACTACGGGGAAACGTTATTCCGTGTCTGTCGTGAAGGGGGTGTGCCGGATCAGCTTCATGGGTGAAGAACAATACTGCCGTTTGCGATATCTTCCTAACCAGGTGATATCGATATGATGGGAGACGCCTGTGGGCGCGTACCGCTCACGGTGAGCATGCCCCGGATACCCATCAAGGGCAAACGGTTCCCTTAGAGACCCAGGTTCTGAAATGGGTTCTTCAATCTATGCGGTGGATAAGGTTTGACAGTTTTCGATCCAGTTGGGTTACCAAGGTTGGGTCCGCCAGGATTTTGATGATGTTCGCCGACCATGTCTGCGCTCCGGTATGGTGGTCTATTCCAGTTGTGATGGATGGTTTGGCCCGACTATCCGGGCTGGAAAGTGCCGTGTCACCAAAGGATAAAAATCACTGTAGTGAACCTGGTTGGAAACCTTAGCGGCAACTCATCGGAGCTGTGTCGTCAGGATTACCTAAAAAAACTTCCATATCCGCTGGCCGAGTTGCTGTGCAGCTTATCCGTTCTATGATGTTCACCTTTATGGGCTTCCCTTATGCAGATTGCTAAAGATCATGTCATCAGTTTCCATTATCGTTTGACCAGCGAGGACGGGGTGCTGATTGATAGTTCGCATGGGCGGGGTAATCCGATGCAGGTGCTGGTGGGGTCTGGAGGGATCATTCCGGGGCTTGAAGAGGCCTTACTCGGACATGTGGAAAATGACCATTTCGATGTAACCGTTGCACCCGATAAGGCCTATGGTTTACGTCGTGATGGGGCGATTCAGCGGGTCTCCAAAAAATACTTTCATCGGCCCGGGCGGCTCAAGGTTGGGGATACCACCATACTGGCTTTGCAAGATGGCGGGCGCCAGGCGGTTACTGTGCATAAGGTCGGAATGACCATGATTGATGTGGATACTAACCACCCATTAGCAGGCAAGACACTGCATTTCAACATCGAAATCATTTCCGTACGTGAAGCTACTGCCGAAGAGCGGCAACCTCGTCACGCGCATGGCCCGGATGGGCACTCCGGGCCCTGAGTTGCATTCAGTCATGGTGTTCGGACTTGTCGGTTTATGATGCCAGCACGAAATAGCCATTCATCTTTTGAATATTTCATAGTCGAATTCAATCTTTTCTGTGAATCCGCCGCCACAAACATGCTTGTTGGACGGCGATGACGACAATAAGCGCCCGTCCCCCGGCGGTGGGTACCCCAGTGATTTTCGCCACGTTGGGGTTCGCGTTGCTGCCCCGCAAGCTATTCATGACTCTTGCTTCGCACCGCGAACCACGGCCACGGACAAAACCGATGTCCTTCATACTTATCATTTCCTTGTGCGGCGTTGTGTACCCACCCACTCCTCGCCTATCCGTATGATCTGTTTCGAAAATCCTCTCAGGGAAGCGGCTTTTATAGATGTCCCAATGATGGCTTCTGACTCAACGGTTTCGTTACAGAATAATCAGGGTGTCTCTACCAGCAGTGGGGATCAGCGCAGAATACGCAGGCCGTAGGCGAAATGCTTGCGCCAGTACGGATTGTTCAGGGTGTCCAACCGCACTCTGCCGCCGCTGTTCGGGGCATGGACAAAACGATTCTTGCCTACGTAGATGGCAACATGACTGACGTACGCGCCGAGGGTATCGAAAAATACCAGATCTCCCGGGGCCAGTTCGTGGCGGCGGAGATGAGTTCCCTGCATGTGGCTCATTTCCGCAGTGGTTCTAGGTAGTTTGATCCCCGCTACGCTACGGAACACATAATCAACCAGGCCGCTGCAATCAAAGCCGCTGTGCGGTGTATTGCCACCCCACCGATAAGGGGTACCAACCAGACTTATAGAGCGAAACAGTACGGCATTAGCCGCTATGGCTTGGACGCTACCGGCCTCAGGTCGTGGAGGCGGTGCACTTGCACAGGCGGCCAGTACCATAGTTACGAGTGGAATCAGGAAATATATAACCCGACGTCGGTACATGGGCGGCTAGAGTGTGGGGATGACTAGCGTGAAAGGTAATCCTTTGAGATTGGCTTGGGAAATGCCGGGGAAGCCGGCTTGCTTATGGCCCAGTCGTGGCAGACAATTTGTATGACGGTTCCCGTAGCCGGGGAGTGGTTGAATTCGGTCAGCTGTTGATCGAGTTGGATGTCTAGGACACGATGCCATGCGTTTGTCTGGACAGTTGCATGCATCAAGGTGCTCGGGTTGGCCGGTATGGTGAACCACTCTTGCTGAAGCACACTGAAGTTGGGGTCGTTGCGGGCCTTGTGCGGCGTCACCCGCAGTGTGTCGGGTTTGGCTGCGATGGGGTTACGTCGTACCTGGATACCCCTGCTTCTTGGCATACTTCAAGCAGGGTAGTACTAATCGTGAAGATTATTTACATTTATAGGCTTGCCTCACTGCCCTGTCGAGAATATACGCGTAAGTATATTGGCGTTCGATATTTGTCGACGTGTGGTGGCAGACCGGTCAGGGTAGGTTTATCCGATAAAGAAGGAGTGCGTCGATGGATGATGTGGTAATTCTGGGCGGGGGGGTCGTCGGCCTGGCCAGTGCTTTGGCGCTGGCTCGTGAGGGTTTGCAAGTGCGAGTGCTCGAGCGCGGTGAACCGGGTTGCGGAGCTTCACACGGCAATTGCGGCACTATTACACCCAGTCATGCGCCACCATTGACTATGCCAGGCGTCCTTGGGCATGCCTAATTCCTTCAAGACCTTGCGGCCTTCCTCATTGTGCGGCTCATCGAGCGTCAGCAGGGGCGGGTTCTCCTGTTCCGACCAGCGCCGGTTGACCGCCTCCCAGGCCATGTAATAGAAGCCGCCGTCAGTGTCCGGCGTTGGAACGAAGGTTTCACCGAATTGGCAGTGCTTGTACGCCTCGCTCAGCGCCGCTATCTGGTCTGCGTCGTGGACAATGAAAAAGTATCGCCCCCAGTATTCCAGGATGTTCTTGTTCAGCCCCACCTTGTCATGGAGGAGAAAGACGTACTCGATATCGGGAAGCAGCCCCAGCTTCACCGCCTTGAACAGGGTGTCGGAGGCTAGGCAGAACTCGCCGATGGCGCGGATGGGGGCGCCGTCGAAGTAGTAGTACAGCGCCCGTTTCGGCTGGCCGCTTTTCCCGGCAATTAGGTCGATCGTCTTTATCTTAAGGTTATGCATTTGAAGAAACAGTTTGTTTGATTCTTCGTATCGTCCTCCCATCCAAAGATAATAGGCGAGGTCCTTGCAGGCCTTTGCGTCATATTTATCCGGCGTCAAGCGTATGAGGGCCATCTGCTTGCTGATGGCGGCGTCCAACTCACCCTTCTCGTAATAATACTGGGCCTGTTTGCCGAGTAGCTCGGCGTCCATGTTCAATGACGCCCCCCTGATCCAAAGGTTATGGAATCCCGCGTGTCCTTGCGGATGCGGTTAATGGTCTCTTCGTCGGACTTCCAGATTTCAATTGTGCGGCGGCGTTTGACGGGATCGCCGAAATTGATCCGGTCCCATTCGTAGGCGCGCAAAATCCTAATGTCCTCGGGCGTCCATTCGTCAGAAATGATCTCGGCGGTCCCATGGCCTGACCTTGAGCCCCAGCGCTCACATTTTTCCTCGAGTTTTTTGGATATCTTGAGAACGCCCTGTTTCTCCGCCATCTCCCAGAGGGCGGTGTCAGGCAAAGGAGTGGCCATGAAGAATTTCACGTATTCGGCCCCGCACGTCTCGGCAAAGTGAACGGTTTGCCGGATTTCGTCCCATGTTTCGCCAGGAAAGCCAAGCATGAAATTCGAGGCGACAAAAATTCCCTTCGCTTTGATTTTCCTGATCCACTCCGGGACGGCCTGCAACTTTATGGGTTTTCTGACGATTTCGTCAAGCACCCGCTGGCTGCCTGACTCGATGGCGATGTTCATGCCGACGCACCCAGCCTCGGCAAGCAAATCCAGCATCTCATCATCAAGGGAGAATAGGGCGAACGCCCCGACCGTGAATTTTATGTCGAGCCGGGCGTCGATCATCCGGGACAGCAGGTCCTTGAAGTAGCGCTTGCTGGAAATCAGGTTGTCGTCGTCAAAAATTACGGACTTCACCCCGTAGCGGTCCCTGAGCAAGGCCAACTCCTCGACGACCTGATCGGCGCTGCGGGCGCGGATTCGGGCGCCGCTGATGAGCTTCACCTGGCAGAACGAGCATTCCAAGGGACATCCCCGCGTGATGGTGATGCGCACCCCCGGCAATTCGGGCGGATTGGTCGGGCCAAGGCGGTAGGCGTAGGCCCGCCGGGCGAAGTCGGCCATGTCGAAGAGGCCGTAATCGGGCATCGGTAAATCTTCCAGGTTCTCGACGATGGCCTGGGGGAGGGTGACGACTTTTCCTCCATCACGGTAAACGACCCCGGTTTCCGGCATCGGTCCCTCTCCGCACAGATGCGCCAGCAGGTCCCTTAAGATGTATTCGCCATCGCCGCGGACTGCGTAGTCGATTGTTTTATCGGCGATGACCTGTTCATATTCCCTGGTAACGTGGACCCCCCCGGCGATGATGATGGTGTCAGGTTTGCGTTTCTTGATGGCTTCGGCGGCGATGTGGAGTGCTTGGCCGTACTCAGACGACAACAGAGATACGCCAACGAAATCCGGATCGTTCTCGGTAACCTTTTCGGCGTATTCGTCAATTGACAGGTTGAGGAATTGGCCGTCGACGACGCTGACGTCCACCACGTCCCGGGCGACGGCGCCCAATTGGCACAGGGTGGCGGGGCTGAGGTTCCAGGTCGTAACCGGGTCGAACTTTAGCCAAAGGAGATTTGGATAGGTGAGGACTAATCTTCGCCGCATTAACTAAATCTCCCGAACATATTTCCAACTCATGCAGTATCAGGTCTTGCGGATGCCGATATTGGCGGCTGCGTAGGGCAAAATACTGAACGGCTAACAAGAGAGTCTCTTGCAAAATTGTGGGATTGTGCGGATTATTCCACTATTGCGGCCTATTACTGGGGCGCCTTCAATCATTTTCTGGTATAAAATTGATTCAAAATAACAACCAGCAAGGCCTGCAAACGATACCTCTTAGCAAGACGATATCAGGTTACTGGCAAATCATTCAAGGTCAACTTTTCCTGTGCTTTCCGGAAATCCCGCCGGCCATCAGCCGAGGCTACCTTGGTGTCGCCGGCGGGTCCAGGGCAAAGCCGGCTGGACGGCTATAGGCGACCTCAAGGGCGAAGCACGCCCCCCGGACGGCGTGGGCGCCCGCCCAAAACCTCCCCCTTGATGTTCTCGGCCGCCAGGATGGGCATGCCGGCGGCAACTGAGCATACGACGAAAACCGGCGGGGAAGTATGAGAAATTACCCCTCGGGGGGAATGGCGGAGGGAGTGGGATTCGAACCCACGGTACGCGTAAACGTACACACGCTTTCCAAGCGTGCGCCTTAAGCCACTCGGCCATCCCTCCGCTGGACGAGGCGAAAGGTAATCGAGGCTTACGGCGTCCGCAACGCTAAATCCGCACTATTGCTCTCTTTGACTTCGCCGTTAAAGCCTTGGGGATTTTAAGAGGTGAATTTCCGCATGGCGGAGATGAGGGCGATGGGGGGGATGGTTTCCAACTGCTGTTCGCTCAAGTCCTCCACCAGAAGGTGGTCGTTGCGGCCGCGCAGGTTGATTTGGCGCAAGGCTTCGATGACCTCGGCGATACGCACGCCCTTGGGGCAACGGCTGTTGCAGGTGTAGCAGGTGACGCAGAGCCAAATGGATTTGGCGCCCAACAACTCCTCGCGCATTCCCAACTGGGCGAAGCGGATGATCTGATTGGGCAGGATGTCCATGTGGATGGCCATCGGGCAGCCGGCGGTGCATCTGCCGCACTGATAGCATGACAACAGGTCCTGTCCGCTGAGGCGCTCAACCTGATCGACGAACTTGGCGGCGGCCTTGGATTGGGAAATATTAAAGGCCATTAGAATTTGCCGTCCATCCTGAACTCGGCTTCGTCGAGCCAGATGCCCACGTTCATGACGCTGTCATGCTGGGCTTGCAGCATGTCGTAATGGAACTTTTCCTCATCGGCCAGCTTGGCGGCCAGCTTGCGCGCCGCCGGATTGTCCACGTATTTTTTAGACAAGTCTTCGAAGAACTTGATGGCCCGCCTTTCCAAGTCCATGGCCATTCTCAGGGCCTCGGTCTCATCGGCCTTGTTTTCGCTTCCCCATTCCTGGACTTCCTCCTCGAACTTGGCCACCAACTTGGAGGGCGCGTGATTCTTAACTTCTCTCTGAAGGATTTCCTTCCAGTCGTCGCCGCCGAGCGCGGATGCGAAAATTACCCCCACATCCTTGATGTGTCCGGCCTCTTCAAGGGCCAGGCGTTTGAACATTTTTTTTCCGGTTTCGTTGTGGGTCACCTTGGCGGCGTGTTCGTAGAACCGCTTGGCGTTAAGCTCCAAATCGACCATTTCCCGGATCAACAGAACAATATGTTCGTCATGTCCGCTCATCCCGAGGGCCTTACCCTTGTTTTCAGCATTTCATGTCTGGCCAGGGCGTTTCCTGAGCGGGCGAGGCGGCGAATTTTCACGTCCTCGGGCGTATAGGACGGCAGGATGACCGGAGTCACCAGATCCGTATAGATGCCTGCTTTATCCATCTCCTTTTCGTGGGCGTCGATATGCTTGAGGGTGAGCTTGCCGGTCTTGGCCTTCTTGACGTATTCGCTGGTGTATTGGCCGGCGCGGCGGCCGAAGACGTTGTAGTCCAGAACCGAGTTGCCCATCAGCCTGTTGCGGCCATGGACGCCGCCGGTGGCTTCGCCGGCGACGAAGAGTCCCTCGATGCCGGTCTCGCATTTGTCGTTAATCTCGATGCCGCCGTTCTGGTAATGCAGCGACGGGTAGACCAGCATGGGATCCTTGATGATGTCGATGCTGTACTTGATAAACTGGCGGTGCATGGCGGGGAACTGCTTCATGGTGTAGCCCTCGCCGTGGATTTGATCGATCAAGGGCGAGTCCAGCCAGACGCCGTCGCGGCCGCTGGCGGTTTTGACGCCCATGCCGGTTTCGCATTCCTTGATGAAAGCGGAGCTTTCAATGTCGCGGGGTTCGCGCGGGAAGACGAACAGCTCGCCGTCCTTATTCACGGGCTGGCCGCCGGCGCCGCGGATTTTCTCGGTGATCAGGAAGCCGGCGATCTGTTCGGGGAAAACGGCGCCCGTGGGGTGATACTGGACCGAGTCCATGTACATGAGCTTGGCCCCGGCTCTGTAGGCCATGACCAAGCCGTCTCCGGTGGCGCCGTAATGGTTGGTGGTGGCGAAGCCGCGGATGTGAAGCCGCCCGAAACCGCCGGTGGCGACGAGGACCGCCTTGGCCTTGATGATGTGGAACTGCTCGGTGTCGAGGCTGTAGCACACGGCGCCGGCGCATTTCCCATTGACGTCCATGATCAATTCCAGCGCCGGCAGGAATTCACGGTAGGTGATCATCCCGGGGTGGTTCTTCACCTCGTCCATCAGCGTGCGCATGATGATGGCGCCGGTGTAGTCGCGGCACGAAATCATCCGCTTTCTCGACGTTCCGCCGCCATGGAGGACCTGTATGGATCCGTCTTCGTGTTTGTCCCAGATGACGCCGAGGTCCTCAAGCCACTTGACCACCCCGGGGCCGTCCTCGGTCAGGGCGCGCACCAGCTCCGGCTTGTTGGTGAAGTGGCCGCCGCCGATGGCGTCCAGGTAATGCCGGGTGGGGGTGTCGGTGGTGGAGACGGCGGCCTGCATGCCGCCTTGGGACATCATGGTGTTGGCGTCGCCCATCCTAAGCTTGGTGATGATGAAGGATTTTACGCCTTGCTTCATGGCGGTGATGGCGGCGTTGCAGCCGGCGCCGCCGCCGCCGATGATCAGCAGGTCGGTTTCGTGGTGGGGATTGTCCAGGTCAATTTTTTCCGGATCGACCCAGGAATGGGATTCGAGAATCTTGGCGACTTCGGTGGTGAGGGCCTCGCCCTTGTTGGGGCCGACGTTCACTTTCTGCTTGGAGTCCGATTTGTAGTCGGGGTGATATTTGTCCAGCGCTTGCTGACGCTGATCAGCGTTCATGGGGGCAAAGACCGGCCCTTTCTTTCTAGCCAGCTCAAGCCGTTTGGCTCGGGTCTGGACGACCTTCTTCAGCGATTGAGCCATGTACTCTGGATACATTTGACACTCCTGATCGCGCCCTTAGGCGCGCTGAGAACCTCGGTTACTCCATATCCCGATCGTAGTAGGCCTTTTTCAGCTTCTCTTTGCTCATGGCCATTAATTGGGAAAATTCCTTGTCGAAAACGCCGGCCTCTATCTGCTTGACGCGTTCGGCCAGTTCCGGGCTATGCTTGCGCAGGTAACGGCCGTAAAGGCGCTTGCCGAGGATGCCCACCTTGTGCTGGACGATCTCGGCCGGACAGCGCATGGCGCACAGGCCGCAGCACACGCAGTCAAAGGACAGGTCCATGACCGCCTCGACGTCGCCGCGCATGGCGGCGTTGACGTAGTCCATCACCTGCAGCCCTTGCGGGCACACCTTTGTGCAGGTGTTGCAGGAAACGCAGCGGAACACCACGGGATAGACCTTCTGGAAGGTGGCGGCGTTGGGCTCCAGCTTTTCAAGGTCGTAGACCGCCTTCTGAACGGGGAAGGCCGGAATTTGGGTGAGGGTCATGCCTTCCTGGACGACGGTTGTGCAGGCGAGGCCGGAATAAATTTTATAATCGCCGGGAAGACGGAAGATGGCGCCGCAGGCGCCGCAAAAGCCTTCCCTGCAACCGGCGCCGCGAATGATCTGTTGGCCGGCGTACTCGATGGCCCCCATGATGGTGGCCTCGGCGGGCACCTTATAGGGCTTGCCCATGATATAGACGGTCACCAAACGAAAGGCGGCGTCTTCTTCGGCCTTTTTGGCCGTGCTTTTGTTCTTGGATTTCGCATTCTTGCCGCTGCTCATCGCGATTTCCCCGCCTGCATCATTGGGAAGGCCCCATCCCTTGGAAGACACTATAAAACCGAGGAAAACAGGAGCCAACAAGGATGTTTCCAGGCGGCGAAATTGGGAACACCCGCTAGGGGGGCGGATACGTCTCTTTAGGGCGGGCTATGTCCCGCCTATATGGGTAGGGGCGCCCACCCTTAAAAAAATTTGAAGGGCGGTGAATTCAAGTTTGAAGCGCATCCGGTTTAGACGGAAGCGCTCAAGGCCGCAAAGAGCGGCCCGCCGCTTATCCGGCGCACCAGCTGTCGTCGAGCTAAGGACCCCATGGCGGAAACGCCGTCAACGAGAAATGCTCTAAGGAACGGCTACGACGAAAGGGTTTCGAACACGTTTGCGCCGGCGGGCGCGTTGTCGATGTGAATCTTATGCCAAAGCGCATAGAACAGAAGATTCCAGGCGGCTTTCCCCGCCTTGGCGCCGGGGTCGGCGATCAGCGTTTCGACGGCGCCGGGGCGGCACAGCGCCTGGACGCAGGGCTGCTTCGCCACCAGGGGGCCAAGGTCTTGTCCCTTGGCGGCGATCCACCCCGCCACGGGCACGGTGAAGCCGCGCTTTTTGGAAAAAGGCTGCGCTTCGGGAAGCTTGTCCTCCAGCCACTTTCTGAGCAGCCATTTTCCCCCACCGTTGTTTATGATCCCGTTTTTTATCTTGAGTTTGTCGGGCAGGCGGAAGGCGATCTCGGCGACGGAGGCGTCGAGGAAAGGAACGCGCCCCTCGACGCCGTGGGCCATCAGGCAGCGGTCCAACTTGGCGAGCAGGTCATGGGGCAGCCAGTCGGCGCAGTCCACCGCCTGGCAAACCTGAAGGCGGGAGCGTCCGGCCAAGTCCTCGGCCTTCTCGGCGGCGGCGACGCCGTTGCGCCATGCGTCCGTTTCGTCGCGCAGCACGCCCAATCCGT
>CAJXGK010000006.1 GCA_913053815.1 uncultured Rhodanobacteraceae bacterium | reverse complement strand
ACGCCGGTTGAACCATCTGCGTAACGGACCGGGGGCACGCCGGCTCTCGATCTCCGCAATGTCCTGGGAGATCGTGCGCAAAGAACGCCAATGTTTATTGTCCGAGCCGCCCTCCGCATCCACCTCCAGCTCGGTGGATATCCGCTGCAGCACTGCCTCGGACTCGGACTGGATAGTTACCAGTTCTTCCTCCATCCGGTCGAGCAACTGGTCCACCACTACCGCACCTTCCCGCGCAGTAAGCTCATTCACCAATGCTTCGATCCGGGACGGGATAGTTTCCGGTTTACCGGTTTCCTCACTCTGCCGCGTTTCACCCTCAATCACCACGCGCTTGAGTTCGCCCGCGACTTGCTTCACCCGATTCGCCCATTCCCTCGCCCTGTCTACCGACCAGGTTTCGCGAACGAACACCCCCTGGAGTTGTTCCGCGGGCGAGTCGGCCTCAAGGATCGTTTCCACAGGAGGAAGGGCCGGGAGGTATCGGGTTACATCCAGCGCCCTATCCAATCTGCCAGTCGTGATGCCAAGCTGCTCGAGAACAGGCTGCTCGGTGGGACTGCCGTCCATCAGCGTCCGCACCCTATCCTGGATTTCTTCCGGCGCCTGATCACCGGAGTCCTGGAGCAGGTACTCGAAAACCTCCAGCGATCGCTGGCGAGCGCAATAGTCCAGGATCTGCCGCACGGGAATCTGCAAAGTTGTATGCCCGAAGGTGCTGTACAGACAGCGGCGCCGTTCACGCACGATTTTCTGACGCCCATCCCGCAATGTTTCCTCCGGCAGTTCTCTCTGAAAAAAGAGGCGTGCGGCAACATCCGGAATACGCCGCTCGAGATCCCGACCCGCCTCGGTGGCAGTCAAATGAAAAAGCATCTCACCGATCAGAGATGCCATCTGATCACGACTTGCGCATTCCTTTCCATGCGCATTCTCGGCATCCACCAGGTAGACGCTATCGAACAAGCAGCCATCCGCTCCACCAATGGCAACAGATGTATCCGGAGAATCGCCGTACTGAATCCGCAGTGGATTTCCATGCATGATGTGATCCAGCTCCTTCAACGCCGCGTAACCATTGGCCATGATCTGGGGGGCATACTCGCGGGAAATCCTGCGATCGCGAACCAGCATCTCAGGAGAGACCAGAACCGCATTGATCGTCCAGTCACTTTCTCCAAGATCACGCTGGAGCTTCCTGATCAGAGCGGCAACATCAAAGAAAATACCCGTTCCCGTGCCGCCACCGACGGAGGCGACAATATAGAAATGCTGCCCGTCACTCTCTTCTACCGGTACCTCCTGTCCATCATATGTTCGAGAACCTCCTGTCTGCATCTGCACCATATGGCGCAACCAGTTGTACACATTCGACCAGTTCTCGAAAAAACCGATACGCCCGAGGGGCCGGGTTGATGCGGCGCCCTGGGCTGAACCTTTCAAATCACTCACGATCTCGCGCGCCTTGTCCAGAGCGGCTTGCGAAAACCAGGCCTTTATCCGTGGATAGGCCTGGAGATTCTCCAGTACCCCACTAAGGTTCGAGGAGTAGACACGTTCTCTTTCGTGACTTTTCAGATAATCGCCAACCGCCGTATGGTCCGGCTGGGCTGAGTCGAAGCAGAGGACCTGGATGGCGTTGAAATGGCGAGTGTCGAACCGCTGGGTGAGGGTCCGCTTGAAATGATTGGCAGCCTCCGCCCCCATGCCGCCACAGCCTATTATATAGGAGCGGCGAATGTGCAACGGGGCCGCATTGACAAACTCCAGTTCCTTCACCTTCATATCATGCCCCCAGAAGAGTCGTCCATCTGATAAAGAAGAATATTGATATCAGCGCGGTAAATCCAAAAATACTCAAGGCCAGCATGTGCCGGGACCATGAGTAGGGTGAGGCCAGTGTACGGGCCTGGAAGAGCAAAGGGCTGAGCCGTGTTATCCGAAACTGGTACCTGCCCGCCTGAATCTCATGACCCTCTTCCAGCTCAGCCGGCAGGGGTAATGGTTCATCCACGTTGATTACCTGGGTTCCACCGCCGAGATCGCTGATGCGATAACTTTCTGTGGCGGGATCGAATGTGATCGAAAACCAGGGAGCAAATGTGTAGGCATCACCGACAAAATCCCTCCGTGTCTGGAGCCGCCAATACCGGCTCCGAAAGAATGCCCAATGCGCACGCATGCGAAGCGCTACGACAATCACCCCGACAAGACCGAGCAATGCGGTACCCAGCACCGCCCAACGCGCAATCAGGATGCCCATCCAGGTCGGCACCTCGACGCTCACGGGCACTACGATATCACGTGCGCGCTCACCATCCAGGAGAACCTCCCCATGATAGATTCCGGGCCGGATATCCGGCACGCCGGCCTTTGCCAGCAGCGGTACAGCAACTGTCTTCCCAGGCTCTATAACCAGGTCAGGATCGAATCCCTCCACGCCCGAAAGGCTCAGCATCCTGAAGTCCATGGTTTCGCCGTCTTTGTTTGTCAGATAAGGAGAAATGCGAACGGTGACTTTTTGTTGGGATGCCGAGTTTGTACGCACTCGGAACTTTTCCTGCTGCTGCCCTGGACGCATCCACCAGAGAGAAAAAGAAAGGCCATGATTTGCGTCGGTACCTGCCAACTGCAGCTTTGGTATATTCAACGTAAATTCAACAGGAACTTCCAACGGCAGGCTGGAACCCGGTGAAGATATCTTGATTACCCCTTCGTACAGTCCATTCTCCGCCGTGGCAGGAATACGCGAGGGTACTTTCACAGTTAAATCGAACTGGAAGGGTCGTTGCTGCGAAGCATTTCCCCGCCGGGGCCGGATCTGTAACCACCGGGTCCCGTCCAGCAGTTCACCCTCCTGATGAGACAAAGGTCCGACACTAATCGAAACTGCCGCTGGCCGTGTGGATATATTTTCCACCTTGATCCCCTTTATAGTTGCCGTCAACTCATGATCGCCAACCGGTGGAAACACGATCTTTTCCCGATTTAATGATTTCCCACCCTCGGCCATCACCGTCGGATCAGCGCCGTAGGGGATCACAACACTGAGCTCGATCGGCTCCGCTGGTTTCGCCAGGAAACTAGTTCTGCCTCTCACCCCCTGCGGTGTATTTGCCTGGAGAAAGGCCTGCACCGTCACCAGATAGTCCCCAAGAGGCCGGTCCGGCAATTCCACACGACCAACAGCTACACCACCGGCATCAACGGTAAAGTTGACCGGTATCATATTCCCTTCATGATCCCGGATTTCACCCTTCGCACGTGCTATGGGCGCCGGTCGCCCTTCCGGATCATTCAACATGGCCCGCAGTTCCACGTTTCCCGGCACCTGAACCTCGGGTGGATTGGCCTCAATCACCAGCTTGAGCCGGGTTCGTCCTTCCACCAGCAGTTCGAATGGAGGTAAAACCTTTGTCTTGCGGCGGCTTTTCAATTCCACCCGCCAGGTACCCTTGGTAACGTTATCCAGGAAAAAACGTTCGAATACCAGACTACCCTTGCCACTGTGGTCACGTGCACCCAGGTAGCGGCCAGTCTCCCGCGTGATCTGTTCCCCGTCCGGCCCCATGAGCACAATGTCAAAATCATCGGCGCTGACCCCTTCCTCCAGATAATGAAGAACCACTCGCGCCTTGATCAGGTGAGGGTCGACAAGAAATTCTTTTTGATACTTGGTTCTTGCATTCTTCACTCGATCACGGAGCAGCAACAGACTCTGATCTCCCTTGTTAGCGATACGCTCCGCAGCCAGTACCAGTTCGCTGGTATCCTCCACTAACGTAAAGGCCTCCTCCATGCGCGTGGTGCGCAGCGCCATTTGTTTCAGGAACTCCCGATCGGTACCAGTACTTCTGAGACCAATTGGATAGATCTCGATCTTGCCCTCAAAGCTGGGCAAGACAACCTTGTCGATATTTTCCATTGACCGGGGGATTGCCCGTTTTGAGTATGCAATAAGCGTATCGGTGTATTTTTGGCTATGGCGATCCACATTCTTGACACGTTTCAGGAACTGTCTGGCTATGTCCGGAAATCGATCCCGATCCGCAGGATCAGGATAAGGCATACCATCACTTAGAATGACGACCTGCTTTCTGCGCCCGTCATCCAATGGGGAAAGCAGTCTATATGCAGTTTTGAGCCCCATTTCCAGATCGGTCAATCCATCCGGATCCGGGATTTTATCTATCTGCCTTTGCAGTGTAACGAAGTCCTTGCTCAACGCAGGGGCAAGCGGGGTTACCCGCGTTGCGAACAGCACGACGGCAACACGATTTTTCTCATCCGCCAATTCGAATTGATCAATCAGATATAAGGCCAGTGCCTTGCTGAGTCCTCGGGGATCATTCTTGCGCATGGAACCGGAACGGTCCAGCAGGATGACCAGATCGGCCCCTTGACCGCTATCATTAGCCATTGCCAATACAGGAGCCCACCCTCCCGCTGCATAAATAAATAAGGCAATGGACGCGATCAGACTACGCATGATGTTTTGGCACTCCTATGGCCATGTGTTTGAATGATCGGGGTATGAGCCTCGCATATCCGGCATCGGCCCTCGTCATCGAGATACAACCTCGGCGGCCCCAGCCTGCGCCGTTCCACAAGCGTCGCACCGCATTTGGAGCAGTAGGTCGTCACCTCGCTAGAGTGAAAACTTAAAGGCACATAAACATGGCACAGTCCGATCTCATACAGCAACAGACGTCTGAGACGGCTCAACTTGGCGGCATCGCCAAACGGTATGTGTCGCATCCGGCGGGCCGGGAAAAACGCCAGCAAATGAATAGGCGTATCCCTGCCCAGCTCTTTCGCAACCCACTGGCCCATCGCTCGAACTTCATCCTCTCCGTCACATACTCCCGGTATGGGGCAGAAACTCAACTCGAGATGATCCCCGTTTTGCTTCAGCCAGCGGATATTGTCAAGCAGCCTTGTCCAGTTCTCGAGCCTGGCGACTCGCCGATAGGCACGTTCCGAAAAGCCTTTCAGATCCACTTTCCAAACCCTGACACCACTGGAGAGCAGCCGCCTGTAGACCTGCCGGGTTGCCGCCCCATGGGTGAGAACAATTGTAAACAGATCATCCCGTGCACACCGTTCTGCATAGCGGCCGACCGTCTCGAACCAGAGTGTCGCCTCGGTGAACGTCCATGCCATGCCATCGCAACCCGTCTCACGCAGTTTGGGTACTATGCCGGCCGATGGTGGAACCAGGCACTGAGAGGGGGACTCACGAACGCAAGCAACGACCTCATTGCGGCAGTGAACACAATGAAACGAACAACCCCATCCCCCGACTGAAAAAACATGGGTGCCTGGCCGGAAATGATATACCGGCTTCTTCTCGATCGGATCCACTGCCTGCGCTATAGCCGTAAATGTCCGTACCGGTCGGATTTCACCTTTATCATTACCCCATACTCCACAGAAACCGACCTCGCCTTTGTCCAGGCTGCAACCCCTGAGGCAAACCTCGCACCTCTTTTTTCCGGATCTTCCACTCATAGGTCAAACTTGGCCCCCTTCCCCGGGAGTGGTGTCGACCTCTGCTTGGCTTGCCTGTTTTCCTCCTCTATTCCAAGGCTGTTCAGCTTTTGCTCGCGACGGGTTACGGCTACTCGCAACTGCGTAAGTTTTCTTTCCAGATCTGGAAAACCGTCTTTTTGTTCCGCCGTAATGCAGACCTGAAGACCACTTATCTGTTCCTCGAGTTCCTGTTGCCGCCTTTGCAACTCTTCCCGCTCCTGCTCCGCGGCCTGCTGTTGCTCCTCCAGCCTCTCTTTCTGCTCTGCAAGTTCGATAAGCTTAATCGACGTAAGGCGGCATTCCGCTTCCAATCGCATTATTTCCTCGTGTAGTTCATCGAGTCCATTGGCTCCGGTTACCATCTCACTGCCTGTTTTGTTGCTCTTGGTCATTGATCTTTGCATCCAAAGTGGCCTTCCTGCCTTCCAGATCTTTCAGATCGGTTTCCAGTTTTTGCCGCTTTGTCTCCCTCTCGGCCTGCACTTCAGCCAGATCTCCCTTTAATCGCTCCACCTCGGCCTCCAGGCGAATCACCATCTCGGCTTCGGCCTCAGTAACCGGGGCGGATTCCATAGCACGGAGAGCACCTTCCAGATTGCTGAATTTTCCCTCTTGTTCTTCCAGCCGCCTCTGCCACTTCTCAACCACTTTCAACAACCGCTGACGCTTCTCTTCCTTCTCGTCATGTGCTGTGCTCGTAACGCTTTCATCATCCCCCATGGCTGGCCTACGCAATCTTTTTTCTGCTCAGCCGCTGCTTCAACTCGGCCACGCGCTCTTCTATCGCTATGTTGTTCTTATCTCGTAGAACCAGCTCTATCACACCTCGCAATCGTTCCGGAAAATCCTTGGGATCAGGAATCACATCCACAAAATTGCAGACCGAGACAGCCAACAGCGTCTGCAAATCATACATATCTTCATGATGGTTACTCTTGAATGTATCAAGCGCTTTTATCAAGTGAGCCGATGAAACACTTCCCCCCTTGTTTTCATCTTCGGCGAGTTCCTTAGCCCGGCGGATGATGATCTCCAGATCGGAGCCGGTAAGTCCTTTCGTTTTCCTGCCGAATTCCAAGACGGGATGAGACATATCCTCACCTTCTTCTGCAGTCATTTGCGACGATTCTTTGTTGGCATTGTCACCAGAAAACTTTTTTAGCCCTTCCATTGTTGATTGATCATAGGTAAGGCCATCCACTTGATGTTGCATAGCCAAGGCAATCGCCAGCCGTTCTTGCGGAGAGGAAGGAATCAGCACCGGGAATACACGATCAAAGCGCCGGATCATTGCCTCGTCCAGCACGTCGGCTCGGTTGGTCGCGGCAACCCAGATGATCTTGCCCCGGTATTCGTTGCTTCCCATGACCTCCAGTATCCGGCCAAACATGCGCCCGCTTGTCCCGCTGTCGCCGCTCTGACCGGTACCACGGGAACCCAACGCCTGGTCGATCTCATCGACGAAAACAATGACCGGCGCAACGTCTTTGATAATCTGCAGCACCTTGGACAGATTCCGTTCCGACTCTCCCACCCATTTGGCACGGATATCCCCCATCTTGACCACATTACGGCCTGTTTCCTTAGCAAGCGCCTCGGCAAATAATGTCTTTCCGGTACCCGGAGGACCGGCAAGCAGGATGCCCTTCGGTACCAGCGTATTATTGCCACTTGATAAATAACCCGTCACTTTTTCAAGATAGTCCTTAATACGCGAATGCCCCCCGATGGATTCAAAACCATGCCGAGGTTCTTTTTCTTCCAGCAATTCCCCACTCTCGCTCTTGATAATTTCTCTTTTCAGTGCCTTGACCATATCCAACGTGACCGGATTGCCACTTTGGCAAGCATGCCGGAAGAGCTGGTCGAGATGAGCCAGCATGAACCCCTTGGTCTGGCTGGCTAGTTTGTCCAAGTCTGGTTCAATATCTACAGCGTGCTCGCCGGTGAATCTAGCACCCAAGATATCCAAAAAACTGCGGCGCTCTTCCTCTGTGGGAAGTGGTACCTGGATCGGCCGACAACGACTGTCCGTCGCATACAATTCACCCGACACGCGCTCGATATTGTCCGTGAGACCGATGAGCAGGTTGGTGGTTTCGTCCTGGATAGAGGGATCCAACGCCCAACGGCGTAATGCCTCGATATTGGCATTCTCATCGTCGGAAGGACCACCTCCACATGGCGCGAGTTTCTCAAGGTGATCCAAAATGATGGCAGCAGTATGCTCCTTCTGCCGGAGGAGTTGATCAATGAAGATAAATGCCTGACGCACAGGCACTGGTTCACATTTTTTTGGGTTGAATTTTTCCACTATCGCCTCGTGCGATAACTGCACATGGCCATTTAGCAATTCTGCCGTTTCCTTGTCCTTGGTTGTAAATCCCGCCGCCCGGCTATAGAACAACACGATCTTGATTCCTGCCCTTTCTTTGAGAATCCAGGTCAGGTAGTCCCGAAGCGGTACATAGGACTCAGCATTTTCGTACGCCCCCTCCGATAAGATGAGGTCGTTGATGTTATCGTGCAGGATATACTGGTGGGCAATTTCCGCCTTGTAATATTCCGCCAACTCTTTCATCCAGGATGGCAGTTGATGCTGACGCTCGCCACCATCAGCGTCTGCAGCAGTTTCTTGTATCACCGATGACGTTGGATCATTCATCTTGCGCTGCTCCTAACCACAAAGACTCAATGCTCCGAGTTCGAACTGGAACCCGGCCTTTTCGCACATACTATGGAAATCGTGGATATCTGTCTTATCACCTTGACAGACTACCCCTTCTCCCTGATACCAGCAAACCCGCAGGTACCGCTCACAACCAGCACTCCCAAACACAGCTCGGAGTTCGATACCATTCTCACTCCACTGCAAGCTCACGACACCTCCACCCATATCCGCAACGGCCTTTCGCCAGGCATGCGTAATACAAGCCCCTATCCGTTTCATAGGTCCTTGTTACTCCTCATCACGCAGACCCGAACGTTCCCTGTCGCGTGACCTTGTCTTTTTGCTCTGCCTTTCATTCGAGCTTACAGCACTGCCATCACGCTCCTGCTCCAGAGTTGGAGTCTTGACATCGGTATCCAGGATTATCCCCCTTGTCTGCAACTCCGACAAAAGGGCATCGATTTCCTCGGTACATGCCTGTTGTGACGAAAACCCTGATTTGCCGAGGTCAAAGAAGAACTCACCATCTTCATTGATCTGCACCAAGAACGGTGTTTGATCACGACGGCCTTCCACTCTCCAACCATTCTCTTCTTGCACAACCTCAATATCCGTAAATCCACGCGCTTGTATAGCCTCGCGAGCGATACCGCATAGCGCCTTTATACGCTCGCGGTTAACCGCTTCGAGTACGGCGTCCCGAAGCTTCCGTAGCGCTGCTGCCCGTTCATTGGCTAGCAATGCGGCAGCATTAAACCTTCCGAGTGAGAGCTGGATCTCGGCGGTATCAAGAGATCGCCCGATCTCCTGCATTTCATCCTGCATGCCTTCGGCTTCCAGAATAGCCTGCATCCCTTCATCTTCTTGCAATGCCGCCATCAAAGCCCGCGCCTCTCCCAAAGCCTGCATGGCGGCTTTCTCCTGGTTGACCCATTCGCCTATATTACGTTCTCGCGCTTTTTCCAGAATTTTTTCGGCCGACGAAAGCTGGCTATTGCCTTCACCTAGGTTTTCAACATCCAATGCAGTATCTGCACGGCTCAACAAGGCATCAATCTCATCTTTCTCAGCACCAGCAAGACACCGGTAGTCCTCCAGTGCAAGGCGCGCCGCCAGAATACGCCTGCCAAGAGCTTTCGTCTGCTCTTGCGATCCCTGACGCTGCTCTTGACGCCGCCGGCGTTCCTCATAAAGCTGCTTAAGAAAACCCTCACATTGCTGAAGTGTTCCAGTGAGTTGCAATTCATCCAACCTGTTCTCAAGCTGCTCATCCCTGTTCAACGAATCGAGTATTCCTCTTGCTTGTCCAATGATCTGTTGCCGGCTCTCTTTACTCAACCGGTCTCTAACAGTTCGATATTCGACAAGCCTTGCCTCAATATCCCTTACCTCAGCCTTTAGCGTTTCTTCCTTTCTCTCAATTTCCAGCTCAATTTCTTCCGAAACTCGGGTAATGGCGCCTGCATCGGGTCGCTGCTCCTGGACCGCATGCAGCCTGCTAACGGCTACGCCCAGTTCGTCCTCCAGACGCTGCGCAGTGCTCTGCTCTCGCGCAAGCGCACGTTTTCTACCACGAAGCTGCCGAGCCCTGAATCGCGCATATTCTTCAGCAACCGAAGCCTCCGGGTTTTCCGCTATTTGCTTCAGATTACCTGCTATTTCAGCCTCTGTTTCAGATAATGTCTCATTGAGTTCTTCCAGGCGACCTATAGCTTGTGCCTGCCTCTCCAGCCGTTCGGCAACTCTTTTTTCGTGTTCGTCGTATGCATCCTTCAATCTGCTACCCACGTGCATAACACCTTTCGCGGCAAGCACGGTTGCCTTTCCGGCCAGTAGCAACCCTGCACCGGCGATGATTACAGCGCCACCCCCCAGTGCCGCAGCAACCCCTATTCCGGTAATAGCACCACCACCTTCGTAACTCATTTTTATAGCTGCCTCATCCCACAGAATTCCAAGAATAGAATCGGTCAAAAACAAGGATTTACTGTCATGTATTTACTGGTATCCTTTCCCATTACACACGGGACATGGTTTCTGCCCAGAGTCCCTGCAGTGACTGCATTCATTGGATGACGTCAGCAATCCCTCTCCTTTGCGGCCCTTACCGTTACACTGTGGGCATGCCACAGTACCAGCACCTTTACATGTTGCGCACTTCGCCATTTTGCACCCTCCGTTGACTACACAATACCCCCAACCCCTCCCGATACTTGGCCACAGTCTTGCGCGCAATACGAACACCGTACTGGTCATGCAACAGCTCACTAATTTTCTGGTCACTATAGGGGAAACCCTTATCCTCTCCGGCAATGATTTCCTTCATGTATTCCTTTACCGTGATCACGGTCAATGCGGTGTTTGCCGTGTCCTTGACGCCACCCGGGCCGGGTATAAGGCGCTCAAGGGCGATGGGGTTGCCGTCCGGGAGCAGAATCCACAGGTGTTTCATGTACCGCTCCAGGCGGCGCCCGGTGTTCATTAACTCTTTTTCCCGCTGACTGCGCGCGTTACTCTTCCGGCTCCCACCACTGGACTCGAATCCCAGTGCCCGAACAATCCGGGCCTTGGTCAAGGGTTTCAATAATTCCTGGCGGCCGTCACTGAGATAGTCCTTTTGGTAATTGGCTACAAATTCGATCAGCCGAGGCTTGAGTTGTATGGCCTCTAACAAGCTCGTATAGATCTTGTGGATAGCGTTTAATCGGCTCATCTGGCCAGTAATGCTCCCCGTTCGCGAGACCTTATCGCCGCCATTTCCCCCGGCGCGTTCGATCTCCATACCTTGCTTGACCAGTTTTTCGTCGCCGGCGGCTAACAGAAGTTGATCGGCATAGTCCAGGAGATTTTCCTGATCAAGTCCAGGGGCGATACGCCCGGCCTCGGCAAGCACTGTATCGAGATTTACCTGTTTCTTCCCTTCCTGTTGCTGGACAACCGACCAGAGCACATCCATATAAGCCTGCGTTGCTGGATCCTTCAAGCCTGCTATTCGTTCGGCAATCGTGGACATCCACTGACAGTGGTAACGCCCATCACGCTCATTCCACACGAGTCTTGCTTCGGGCCTGCGGGGCGTTATTTTTCTACGCTGCCCCTTTGGGGCAGGCTGCAACCCTAATATATCCTCAAGAGGATTACGGGGTAATTGTCGAAGCAACTCAATAAGGTGTCCTGCCAGATCTATCGCGCAGGAAAACGATTTGGCCAGACGGGTCGCACTCCGGGGAAGACGTGCCTCGACACCATGATTAATATAGCTATCGAGCTGGTATCTGGCGTAGTGCTCGAATAATGCCCACAAGGCCACAGATTCTTTTCCAAGCGCCTTTTCGCTACGCCGCTTCAACTCGAAGGTTCGTAATTCTTCTGTCTCTACAGGAGGAAAACTGCTGGTGTCGGTATTGAACAGATAGGTGGCCAGAAAGTAACGGTACTCATAGAGTGAGGTCCAACCGAGTCCGATGGGGAGATACTGTGATGCAATCTGCTTGCGCACTGCCGAAAGCCGTTTTGGCTCCACTCGTAATGCTTTCGCAAGCCTGGGAGGCGAAAGAAGCAACCGGCCATAATTATTACTGTCAAATCGCGCATCCTTCCCGGCATCTTCCGGCAAGGGTTCAGGAGCCTCGTTGATGGGGTCGGCAAGGTACGGGATGATCCGGTCCAGTAACGTTTGATCCTCTACCCCGATGCAAGCTGTTGTTATGTTCGGGCCAAGGACGGCTGCGATTCCGAACGCCTCTTCCGCTGCCATAATATTTTCCGGCGTATCGTCTTTCGCTGCGGATACGTTCGGCTGACGGGATGATGCCCTGTCTTTTGTTGACCGTCTTGTTGAGAAGGGAAACAGAAACTTGTAAAGGCCCAACGCCTGTGAACGGGCCTCCAGGTCGATCAGCCAATGCTCCACCGGGTGCTGGGCGATTTCGCTGGCCAGAATGCCGTATGGATTCAAACGCTGGCGCGTTGTGTGTGCGTGTTCGTGCGCATGCCGGTGTTCATGACCGACACGATGCGCGTGGGAAACCCCGTTTTGATGAGTCATTCGGCATCCTCCATTTTTAACTTGTACCCGTCGGTTAAATTCTTGTGCTGGGTACAAATATGCCGAATCTATGCCAAATTAAAGTGTGCCTGCTCTATTTACGATCCTTTCCTATCAATTCTTCTGAATATCCGGCTGCACCAGGGTGTATTTCATCGCTTTATTAAGTGCATCCATGCCAATCTGCCGGTCTCTTTCCGCGACCAGTACGATTCGACTGACGAATCGCTGGAGCTGACGGATGTTGCCGGTAAAGGCGCCCGCACGACACAGTTCGATAATGCGCTCACGCAGCTCATCCGTAAAGGGTGCATCCATCCCGGTTTTCTCGACGGCCTTCGAGCGTCCGATAAAATAGTCCAGCAGGTTTTCATGCTCTCCCGACCGTTCGGCCAGGCTGGGTAGCTCCAGGGTCAGACCGTCGATACGGTGCAGGAAATCTTCCCGCATATTCACTTCTTTCTTGTCTCTAAGGTTTCTGTTGGTAGCAAATACGCAGCGGACATCGGGTACATCTGTCCAGTCGCCACCGACCGGACGGACCTTATGTCCCTGTAAAAAGCGCAGCAACATACCCTGCACTTGATGCGAAACGTCGCCGATCTCATCGATGAACAAGGTGCCGTGGGCTGACTTTGCAAGGTACCCCTCGATTGGCCGCGCCTCTTTCTCCACATAATCGCGAGGCGAAAGACTCACCACCCCGAACAGCTCGCCTTCCAGGGTGCCATCAGGGATGCTTGCAACCAGCACCGGCTGGAAGCATTCAAATTTCCTGTCCGTATCATATCGGTCATGGATATGGATAAGCCGGGCCACAGCCTCCTTGCCGGTGCCGCTATCACCCAGGATCACGACCGGCGTACGGTTTTCCGTGTCACCTTCCAGGAACCCCAGAAACTCACGAATGTGGGCCAATGTGTTGCGCCCGATAATGGAGCGATATTCGTGGATCAGCGGGTCATCGCAAAGATTCCTGTTCTCCTCCATGAGACGGAAGAAACCCTGAATTTCCTCGGTCTCCAGTGGTAGACGGTGTTCCGGGTCCGGATCTTTGGCAATCGCAAAAAGCGTAGTCGTGCTGCGATGTTCACGATTGTCAGCCGCCAGCTCACTATTGTTGGTCGCTATTAGAACTCCAGGCTGGGGCGTCACGATGCCCTGGCGTATACGGTGAATATTGGCCTGCCCGGTCAGTTCGCCGGTCTCGTCATGGATAATATCCTGGATGATCCCGTCAAATTCAAAATGCTGCGCCTGTTCGCCATGGAAAAGACTCTTGGCAAAGTCGAAATTTTCCGTGAAGTAGACATGGACCGGGTGGTCGGTAGGACACCCCTCCCTTTCGTCACCAGGAATTCCGAGAAACTTGCGGCAGAAATTCCTGGCGGCCTCTTCTGAGGGTACATCGGTATCGTCATTCACCAGTAGACGCAACGTGCCCTTCGGGGTGCCATGTTCATAACCCAACACCGCTTCCGGCCGCTTCGGCGCCGGGCGCAGATGGGTAAATTTCCAGTCCGCCCAGCCCATCAGTCCTTCACCCACTCTGCCGGCAGGCAAATCGATGTTCGTGTCCAGTTAGACAGTATCTCCCAGTCATACTGTTGCAGGGATTCATATTGCCCATAGAACGCCGCCATATCCGCCGGCAGGCCCTGCACCAGGGAAAACTCGCCCGCATACCCATGGGAAGAGAGCTGGGCGATAATATTGTTCACGATACGAACACCGTAATGTCCCACCTTGACCCGTGAGGGATAAGTCATTTCACGTTGTTTGAGCTGAGGCCCATTATCAAGGATATCCATGAAAAACCTCAACTCGCCATTCAACTGTCTTGAGTAGAGCAGCGCAAGCACCATTGGCGGCGGCGGAGCTTCGGGGTGGAATCTATCCGTGAATGCTCCACACCCCCGGATGATTTCGGCCTGTCTCTCGGCCCGTTCGCCTTCGGAAGGGGTCTCCCGGCTATAGTCCTGCAACACCTGGCGCGCATTGTTCCAGAGGTTCCGCCAGATAGCATAGAGATCCTCTTCCGCAATCCATGCCTTCAGACCCTCTATATCCAGACAATGAATCTTGCACTGACCCGTGTAACCTCCTTCCGTTGCGATGCACAGCTTTGCAGGGAAATTGCGCTGGATCACCTGGAACAGGCTCATCACATCGACCGGCTCATGAGGTGGCCGGATCGCAATCCGGTCACCGTCTATCCCGGTGGAATCGAGGGTTCGCTGAACAAGGCGCAGCATCAGCCGCAAGTCTTGCCGAACCGGCCCGTATTGTTCGTCCATTTGCATGACCAGATCGCGACTGCCGGATACCAGCCCCCCAAGTTCGTGACGCAGGATCTCCCGCTGCCGGCGCATGGCATAGGCTGTGTTGTAATCCAGCGCCATCAACAGCACCGGGAGGGTGTAGCGGATGTAATGCCCCAGGCGCCAGGACAGATGCTGATACATGAACTGGGTTTCCGGTTTTTGATTCCCCACACCGGGCCCGGGTTGGAGTATTAACCGTTCCAGGCACGGCCGTTCGTCTGAAAGTTTTAGCAAGCGCATTTCCTCCGCCTGCTCAATGCGGGTTTTTGAGCGGTCCTCTTCTGTCGGCTCAAGTTTGCCCTGCAATACCCAGAGATTTTCATCCTCTCCTGCCGGCTGCTGATCGCCATCCATCGCCCATGTAGCCACCCGAATATTCAGAATTCGGCCCAGAAGTTGGGTGACCTCATTAAATTGATTCACTACCTTCTCGAGTTGAATCTTCTGCCTGCCAGACAACCGTTGGTCACGCCGGTCCCGAACATATTCCAGGTACAGGCTGGAAAAACTTTCTACAAACAGATCGCAGTATAGATCGAAAAAAAGGTCCCAAGCCGATTCGCTGATACGGGCAAGAACACGGGTGAGCTTGAGAAAGTTCTGGAATGCATTGTCATCCTGGGAAAAGATGGGGTTGTCACCGAAAAATGATAAGTGAACGATGAGCAGCGGCTGACCCAACACATTGACTGGCCAGAACAGAATATTCCGTTTCCGCCCGGCATCGCCATCCTCCAGCGGCTGTGCTTCCCAGAAGGCGCGCTCGATCAAGGCGACAAGGACATCGCTCTTTGAACACCTGCCTTCATAATAAAGTGCATCTGCCGTCTGATCCCAGGAGATCACTGGCGCACCGGCATAGAGGGTGCGCTCCACAGGCAGTTGCTCCACCGCCTGTTCGCCGCTGTCCACATGCAGCGGGCGTTCGTAAGCCGTGCGCAACATCGACAGGCAGGTGTCCTGATCGTTGCGTGCAAGATCTTCGATGAATTGATCGATAACCTGACCCGCTTTACGCGCAGCACCCAGGGCACAGGCGGCCTTCCGCAACCGTTCTGTCAGCACCTCGCTCCCCTCCTCGACCCAGTGCCTGAGCAGACGCAAGTCCTCATGGGTCATCAAATAGGCAGGGAACCCCTCCGCCCAGTGCGGGATCGAACAACCGGGGCCATGCCGGTTCTGCGTTCCATTGGCAGTAGATTCCGGAAAATAACACTTTCTCAAAAAATAAAGCTGGGAGGGAACCGGTACACCCTGGGGGTCGTAGTGCACGCGCAGATCATGGGGAAGTTCTTCCTCCAGTCGTTGAAGCCCCTCACGAAACCGGCTGGTGAGTGTACGCTGAAGCGATAACAGGGAATCACCGTTTTGGGTGCTGTTGTGAATAGCCTCCTGCCACTCACCTGTCCCCAGGTAAAGTTCCGATCCACATTGCCTGGCCAGTTCTTCCCATCCGTCAATGACCAGCTCCACCACACTGGCCAGGCCAAGTTCCTCTCCAGCGACACTATGCGGCACAGCGGGAAAAAATATGCAGGCATGGAGGCTATGGACGTCAGTAAGCGCCTTTGTCAGCCAAAGCTGTTCCACTCCGTGTTCACGCTTTGTCCATATCTTCCCTTCACCAGGCACTTCAGCATTAGCAGCTGGTTTGGCATGGCAAAAGTCTTCATCCTCTGTTCCGTGATGTTCCGGGCTCCATTTACACAGAACGGTTTCATCGTGGTCCATAACCCATGCCCTGAACGACAAGGGTTCACCTTCCCATTGCCCATGCGATTGCAATCCGTGATTGAGCAACTCAACAATGAGCGCGCTGTAGGTAAAAAGGATATCTCCCGGTGATTCATAAAGTGAAGCGGAAAGTGCCTGCTGCAATCCAAGTTCAAGCAGGGTTCTGCAACGTGATAGAACGTAATCAGTGTTCAACACTACACCACCATCGACCTGGGTCTGTTGCCCTGTGCGATTGCTGGTATGCATTTTCCCATTCTTCAGACCATTTTCTTATCTATCACTGAATAATGGATATTATTCAGCGTGCTACTGCCTCATGGTATATATGAACAGAATTTTACTTTTGCAACACAAACCACCTGGATTGTTCTATTGCCTTACGCTCTCATCGTTTTCATTGTGATTCACCGCGAATTGCACAGTAGGCAATGCAACTTTTGGCAAGTTCATTCGCATACACTGGTTCATTAGATATTCACGCCAATAGGGCCAGGCATGATAACTGGCATTCTTGAGGGCAAACGTATTCAATGCATCCTGCCCTGGTTCATCTTCCATTAAATACTCGGCAAGAAAGGTCGCCTCGATAACCGCTTTTACATCTGCGTCGTCATCTCTATCTTCAGGCTCATCTTCAGATTCGGACTCAGACAAAACTGCCCAGCGTGCGCCAAGATCAATGTAGACACGAAAAATCCTGATATCAACATCATCTTCCTTTAGTGCGAGAACTTCTCCCCGAGTGACCAGGTGCTTGAATTGAACAGACAAGTCATTAACTTCTGCTGAATATTTTGGGTCGAAATTATCCACCAGGTAACTGCTCGAGCTACGCAGATAAACATCGCGGATGCTCAGACAATCGATCGCCTTTTGCAGTTCAGCGCTCATCCTGTCTTTTGCCACTCTACACTCTGATTCAAATCAGCCGAGTAAACCAACTGGACATTCGGGTGCAACGAAGTTTTCCCGGCAGCCGTTCCAGTAACGGTCTTCCATTCCGAAGGCTGCGATATACGCACGGCACCCGCTGCAAAACCGGAATAGTAGGCAAGGACATTCACCAGGTGCTGGTTGAGGCTGACCCCTTCATCCTCAGCAGATTCGGCCAGCGCGCGGTGCAGAGATTTCGGCAACCGCAGGGTTACACGACCACTGTAATCGTCCGCGACTTCCTGCGGCACGGGCATAGGCTTGTCCTTTTCGGTGAACACCTCGGCCGTAGTTTCAATGGCATCGATAGCCAGCGCATAGGCTTCTTCAAAGGTATCTCCGTACTCAGCCAGATCGGGCAGCTCCTTGACCCGCGCCTCGAAGCACACGTCACCCTCGAACTCACCCCGTCGTACCGTGATGTTGTAAGCATGTGGATCAATCATGATTTTGTCCTCTCCAGGAAGCCGACGATTTCAGCTTCGTACTGTCGCAGTAGTGCCAGCACCTTACCGATATAGGCCGGCTTGATCTCAGGATTCTTGCCATGGCCACAGTTGTAACCACCGGAAGTAAATGTCGAAATACCGTCATGGAAAAATACCTTGTGTCCACCCCGCTTGCCGCCCCGAACCTCGAAACCCAATCGCGCAAGCTGTTCGGCCAGCGTGCCACAGCGGATGCTGGCCTTCGAGGCCTGAAGAGCCTCAACAACCTCTGTGTATATCAGTTTAGCTGACATGTGACACCATATGTAGTGTCATATTGCAGAATTTCTTTAGGGGTTTCAAGGTTTATCTCACTCTGATACAGGTATTTTTATGTGTGTTTCAGGCTGAAATGATGAAAGGATGTCTCGTTTCTTATTGTTTTTATTAATATTTGATCATTAATAACCAAATCAAATGCGCCTGCAATTAATTGGCGGGAAAGCTACCCCCAGAAGTAGACCGTTTGGTGGTATTAAATCCCATTGCGCGATCATTGGTAGAGGCCCAGCGGGACGTACATCCGTCAAGGGTCTTTACGTACCGGGATCGACCTGTGGGAAATATGTACAACTCCGCATGGAAGCGGGCGCGTATAGCGGCAGCCAAGGCACATGCCAAAGAACATGATGAACCGATTCAGTGGGGTTTTGCAAACCTCAGAGTCCATGATCTGAAGCATACATTTGGTAGACGTTTACGGGCGGCAGGCGTGTCGCTGGAAACCAGGAAGGTATTACTCGGACACAGAAACGGTGACATCACATCACACTATTCTGCACCCGAGATTGAGGAGTTATTGGCGGCGGCGAACCGTGTTTGCGAGGTTAATCCCCGCAAAATCCCCGCACTGACAATTCTGAAACGAAAAACAGGTTAGAGAATAAATCTCTAACCTG
>CAJXGK010000005.1 GCA_913053815.1 uncultured Rhodanobacteraceae bacterium | reverse complement strand
CACGATAGCGGGCCATCTTTTATATCTCCTCAGACGCGACGTTTTTTAGGTGGCCGACAGCCGTTATGGGGGATCGGCGTCACATCAATGATGTTGGTGATTTTGTAGCCTAAAGCATTCAGGGATCGTACCGATGACTCACGACCGGGGCCGGGCCCCTTGACGCGGACTTCGATGGATTTCACTCCATAATCGAGTGCGACACGCCCGGCCCGCTCTGCCGCAACCTGTGCTGCAAACGGGGTAGACTTACGAGAACCGCGGAAACCTGAACCACCGGATGTCGCCCATGACAGGGCATTACCCTGACGATCAGTAATCGTCACGATGGTATTGTTAAACGAGGCATGAACATGGGCAACCGCATCGGTGACGACACGTTTGATCTTTTTCTTAGACTTACCGGAACTAGAGGTTTTGGCCATGATTGAATCCGTTATCTTTTGATCGGTCGTCTCGGACCCTTACGAGTACGAGCGTTGGTACGAGTACGCTGACCGCGTACAGGCAGTCCCCGGCGATGACGCAGACCACGGTAACTACCAATATCCATCAATCGCTTGATTGACATGCCGACTTCACGACGCAAATCTCCCTCGACCACAAATTTGGTCACCTCACGACGTAAGGCCTCGACTTGCTCTTCGGTCAGCGAGCGAATCTGCATAGTTGAATCCACACCCGCCGACTCGCAAATCATGTGCGATCGGGAGCGTCCAATACCATAAATATTCTGCAGCCCCACCCAAACATGCTTGTGGACCGGCAAGTTAACGCCTGCAATGCGCGCCATGATCTCTTTCTCCGATGGATTGCTCGCGCGTTAAACGCGTAATTCTAACTAAAAACACTCCGGGGCGAAACCCCCGATAATTGCTTACCACACCCAGAACCCTCAGCCCCATGCTGAACGGATCGTCATCTACGGCGTAAATTGGCCTTTTTCAACAAACTGTCGTACTGGTGACTAACCAGATGCGCCTGTACTTGAGCGTACAGATCCATCACCACTACCACCACAATTAACAGTGAAGTCCCACCGAAATAGAATGGCACATGCCAAGCCGACTGCAAGAATGTGGGCACCAAGCAAACCAACGCCAGATACAAGGCGCCCACCCCAGTCAACCGGGTCAGTACCCCGTCAATGTACTCAGATGTTGCCCTGCCGGGTCGGATACCCGGGATTAATGCCCCCGAACGCTTGAGATTATCTGCCGTCTCAGGCGCGTTGAATACGATGGCCGTGTAAAAGAACGCAAACAGAATAATCAGACCGGCGAAGACGATATCGTAAACAAGCTCTCCCGGGCTCAGGGCGGTAGTCAGTGTCTGCAGCCAACTCAGGTGCTGCGCACTACTGAACCAGGTTGCTGCCGTAGCTGGAAACATGATCAACGAAGAGGCGAAAATGGGCGGGATTACCCCTGACATGTTGATCTTAAGAGGTAAGTGTGAAGTCTGGTTTTGATAGGCGCTGGAGCCCCCTTGGCGGCGCGCGTAATTGACCGGAATACGCCGCTGGGCACTTTCCATAAACACCACGAAGGCGGTTACCAACACCACCAGGGCGATCACTATCATCACCTTCGGAATCGACAGTTCACCACTCTGCGCCATGCTCAAGGTTTGCGCCAAGGCGCTCGGCAAGCCCGCTACGATTCCAGCGAAGATGATCAAGGAGATACCATTACCTATCCCCCGCTCAGTGACTTGTTCACCCAGCCACATCAAGAACATGGTACCCGCTGTCAAGCCAACCACCGAGGCAAAGATGAAGCCAAATCCGGGTGAGTAAACGACTGCAAGTCCACCTGAAACACTATGTTTCTGCAAAGCGAAGGCCACCCCAAAAGATTGGAAAATGGCCAGTCCGACCGTCCCCCAGCGCGTGTACTTGGTCATCGTCCTTTGACCACTTTGACCTTCCTTGCGCATCTGCTGCCAAGAGGGAAGAATCGATCCCAGCATCTGCACGACGATGCTGGCCGAGATGTAAGGCATCACGCCCAAGGCAAACAGTGAATAACGGGCCAGCGCACCACCGGAAAACATGTTGAACAGGTTCAGCAGCCCGCCACCCTGTTGGATCAGGCGGGTCATGGCTTCAGGGTTCACCCCCGGTACGGGGATAAACGATCCGAGACGGAACACAAACAGTGCTCCAATCGTGAACAGGAAACGCTTGCGAAGCTCAGTAAGCTTGCCCAACGAATTCAATATATTGCCCTGTGCGCCGGCCACCACGTTACTCCACGCTGCCGCCGGCCGCTTCAATCGCAGCCTTGGCTCCAGCCGTAGCCAGAATGCCGCTAACCTTCACCGCCCGGGTAATCTCGCCTTTCTTGACGATCTTGACGCGGCGCGCCCGAGTATCAACGAGTCCCGCTGCCAGTAATGTCGGCAGATCAATATCGGTAGATTTAATCACCTCAAGCTGGTACAGCATGACTTGCTGGGACTGCGCCGCCTTGCGTGAGCTGAAGCCCACTTTTGGCAAACGCCGCTGCAAAGGCATCTGGCCACCTTCGAATCCCGGCTTAATCTTGCCCTTGCCGGCACGCGCCAGCTGGCCCTTGTGACCGCGGCCGGCGGTTTTGCCAAGGCCCGAACCGATACCGCGACCCACACGCACCCGTTCACGATGCGCACCCTTGGCGGGATGAATGGTGTTCAATCGCATGACTTCAACTCCCTGTCCGCTTACTGCTCGATGCGGATCAGATAATTCACTCGCTTGATCAGACCGCGAACTTGCGGACTGTCCTTGAGCTCCCGGACATCATTGATCTTTCTCAATCCGAGTGCCTTGACACTGAGGCGGTGTTTTTGCTGCACCCCCCGCAGACCCTTTATCAGCCGAACCTTAACCGTCTTATCATTCATGGCCCACGACCTCCGCGACCGTCTTGCCGCGTTTGGCAGCAATCAGTGCCGGGGTGGTCATCGATTTCAGGCCCTTGATCGTGGCACGGACCAAATTGATCGGATTGCGCGACCCAACGGCTTTGGCAAGAACATTCTTGACCCCTACCACTTCCATGACCGCACGCATCGCCCCACCGGCGATCACCCCGGTTCCCTCAGAAGCCGGCTGCATGTAAACACGGGCGGCACCATGGTGGGCCTTGACCGCGTAAAATAATGTGCCGTTATTTAAATTCACCTTGACCATGTTGCGACGGGCTCGTTCCATAGCCTTGGAGATGGCTACCGGTACTTCACGAGCCTTGCCATATCCAAGCCCGACGCTGCCGTCCCCGTCACCGACCACCGTCAGGGCCGTGAAACTCATCTGTCGCCCGCCCTTGACCGTCTTGGCGACCCGATTGACGGCGATCAGCTTTTCCAGCAGGCCGTCAGAATTGTCTCGATCATTGCTAGCCATTGTCTACCCTTTCATACCCATTGAAGGCGATATTGCGGCATTGCCGCTTGAAGTTGTATCGTGCTCAGAATTGCGATGGGACCGTTTATCTGAACCTTACCCTATGTTGCGATGAGATCAGAACTTTAATCCGGCTTCCCGGGCCGCATCGGCCAGGGCCTTGACACAACCGTGATAGCGAAAGCCGGAACGATCAAAGGCAACCGATTCGACTCCGGCAGCGAGGGCCTGTTCAGCCACACGCTTACCCACTTCGATGGCAGCCTGAATGTTCTTGGTACCTTTAAGCCCTTCACGCACTGCCGCCTGTTGGGTGGACACCGCAGCAATAACTCGGTCGCCGGCAGGATTAATGACCTGCGCCGAGATATGTTGATTGGAACGGTGCACGGTAAGTCTGGCCACCTGCTGTTTACGAATGCGTGAGCGGGTGGTTTGGGCTCGACGCAGTCGAGACGCATTCTTGTTCATGACAATTCTCCGGAAAGCGGATCGGCGGTTACGCCTTCTTAGCTTCCTTCCTGATGATCTTTTCGCCGGTGTAACGGACACCCTTACCTTTGTATGGCTCAGGGGGACGGAAGGCACGGATCTTAGCGGCGACTTCGCCGACTAACTGCTTATCAGCGCCCTTGACGAGGACTTCGGTCACCGCCGGCGTTTCAACAGAAACACCATCGGGTACCTTGTAGACTAACGGGTGCGAAAATCCGAGCAACAAATTCAGGTTTCCGCCCTGCATCGACGCACGATAGCCGACACCAACCAACGTCAGTTGGCGTTCGTAACCTTCGGTAACACCCTTAACCATATTGGCCAGCAAAGCACGAGTCGTACCGGCAAACTTTGCTTCACCATTTTCGACCGGCTTACACAACACACTCCCATCGGTGATGCTGACCTTGACACCGGGAAGGGCTCGCATAGTCAACGTGGCCTTGGGACCACGGACCGTGATTTCTGCGTCACCCACGTGACACTCTACACCCTTGGGCAAAACGATAGGTTTTCTGGCAACTCGAGACATGGAATTCTCCTTAGGCGACCAAGCCGAGTACTTCACCACCCAAGCGCTGCAAACGCGCCTGCGCGTCGGTCATCAGACCGGCTGACGTCGAGATAATGGAAATACCTAAACCACCCATCACCTTCGGAAGATCAGCACGACCCCGATACACACGCAAACCGGGCCGGCTGATACGCTGGATACGCTCAATGGCGGGTTTGCCATCGAAATATTTGAGTTTGATGTCCAGATGGCGCTTATTTCCCTGCTGTACCAGCTGGGCATCCACAATGTAGCCTTCAGCCTTGAGCAGCTCAGCGATGGAGGCTTTCACCGACGATGCAGGCATGCTTACCGTCGCTTTACTCATAGCCTGAGCGTTACGAATACGGGTAAACATGTCAGCGATGGGATCAGTCATGCTCATGATGATATTCCTGATTTATGGCATCGATATCCAAGGGATACTCGAATTGGGTTACCAACTGGCCTTGCGCAAGCCGGGAACGTCTCCGCGCATGGTGGCCTCGCGCAGCTTGTTACGACCCAGCCCAAACTTGCGGTACACCGCGCGCGGACGACCGGAAAGAGCACAACGGGTGGTCAACCGGCACACACTCGAGTCCCGCGGCATTTTTTGAAGCTTACCCTGTGCTTGCATCTTGTCTTCATACGAAGCATGCGAATCGGTAATGATCCGCTTCAACTTGGCACGGCGCTCCGCGTATTTTTTGCAGAGTTTCTCCCGCTTGATATCGCGGTTCACCATGGATTTCTTGGCCATATATTGTCTTCCTGCGTATCAGCTGCGGAACGGAAACTTGAAAACTTCAAGCAATGCCTTCGCCTCAACGTCGGTCTTTGCCGAAGTTGTTATAGCGATATCCATTCCACGAATAGCATCCACTTTATCGAAATCAATCTCGGGAAACACGATTTGCTCGGTGATACCCAGGTTGAAATTACCACTGCCGTCAAACGAACGCGTGGGCACCCCCCGAAAATCGCGGACCCGCGGCAAACTAATCGAGATTAATCGATCAAGAAACTCGTACATGCGGGCTCGACGCAAAGTAACTTTGCAGCCGATTGGCCAGCCATCACGAATCTTGAACGAGGCCACAGAAACCCGCGCCTTGGTCACAATGGGCTTTTGCCCAGCAATGAGCCCCATGTCATTCAGGGCATTCTCAAGAGCCTTCTTATTACCCACTGCTTCCCCAACACCCATGTTCAGTGTCACTTTGCTGAGCTTGGGAACTTGCATGGAACTTGTATACCCAAAGCGTTCCATCAGCTGCGGAATAACCTTTTCTTTATAGATCTTCTCAAATCGTGTCATTGTTTTATCCTTACAAATCCACGACTTCGCCGGATGAGCGATAGACGCGTACTTTGCGGCCGTCCTCTAGATTTTTGTGCCCCACCCGCTCACCCTTGGCGGTTGCAGTATTGAATAACATCACATTGGAGGCATGAATCGACGCCTCGCGTTCAACGATCCCGCCAGGTTGATTGGCCTGAGGATTGGGCTTGGTGTGTCGCTTGACCATGTTGACATTGGCAACGTAAACGCGCCCCCCAACAACACGCGTCACCTCACCTCGCTGGCCCTTATTTTTGCCAGCGATTACGACGACCTGATCACCCTTGCGTAAACGATTCATTCCTGGGTTCCTCTGCTCACAGCACTTCTGGAGCCAGTGAGACGATTTTCATAAATTTCTCACTGCGCAACTCACGGGTCACAGGCCCGAAGATACGCGTACCGATGGGCTCGTACTTATTGTTCAGCAGCACAGCAGCATTGCCGTCGAAGCGAATCAACGAACCATCAGGACGACGGACCCCCTGAGCTGTACGTACTACTACTGCGTTGTATACCTCACCTTTCTTTACCTTGCCGCGGGGGATGGCCGCCTTGACGGTTACCTTGATGATGTCCCCGATGCGTGCATAACGACGCTTGGAGCCACCCAACACCTTGATGCACATCAATTCGCGTGCCCCACTATTGTCGGCGGCGGATAATCTACTTTGCATCTGGATCATGATTCAGCCCTCAACCGCCGGCACGCACCAGCACCTCGACAACGCGATGATGTTTGGTCTTGGAAAGTGGACGACATTCCGCAATACGAACTTGATCACCTTCGTGGCATTCCCCAGACTCGTCGTGGGCGTGCAATTTGGTGGAGCGGTGCAAAATTTTACCGTATATAGCATGCTGTTCCTGACGCTCGATCAGCACCGTGATGGTCTTCTTCATTTTGTTGCTGACTACGCGCCCTTCAAGAGTACGTGCCTTGCTACGGGTCTCACTCATGGGACACCTCTACCTTCCTCGTCTCGCTCAACACCATCTTGGTGCGGGCAATCTCGCGCCGTACCCGACGCAGTTGATGGGGTTGTGACAACTGGCCTGAGCCTTTTTGCATCCGCAAGTTGAAGATCTCACGGCGCAACTCGTGCAGATGTTCCTGCAACGTATCAGGCTCTTTGTCACGCATCTCGTTGACTTCCATCACAGCACCGCCCGAGTAACAAATTGCGTACGTACAGAAAGTTTGGCCGAGGCCAAACGGAATGCTTCACGAGCCGCGACCTCATCGACACCTTCGATCTCGTACAACATTCGGCCAGGTTGTACCAGAGCCACCCAAAACTCGACGTTGCCCTTGCCCTTGCCCATACGTACTTCAATGGGTTTGCGGGTAATGGGCTTATCCGGAAAAACGCGAATCCAGAGTTTGCCGCCCCGCTTAACATGACGGGAAATACTCCGGCGAGCCGCTTCGATCTGGCGAGCCGTAATCTGACCACGAGTTATAGCCTTCAACCCGAACTGGCCAAAACTGACTTGGTTAGCATTATAACTCAGGCCTTTATTGCGGCCTTTTTGCATCTTGCGATATTTGGTTCGCTTGGGTTGCAACATAAGTGAATTCCTTATTTCGCTGCGGCCGGGCGTTCACGGCGCGATTCCCGCTCAGAGACCTTCGCGTCCTTCTGCTGAGCAGCATTTAGATCGAAGACCTCCCCCTTATAGATCCATACCTTCACCCCGATGATGCCGTAGGTCGTCTTGGCTTCAGCAAAGCCATAGTCGATATCGGCACGAAAGGTGTGCAGGGGGACGCGACCTTCCCGGTACCACTCCGAACGGGCGATTTCCGCACCATTCAGGCGTCCGGCCACATTAACCTTGATCCCTTGCGCGCCCAGACGCATGGCATTACCTACGGCACGCTTCATGGCCCGGCGAAACATGATGCGACGTTCCAACTGTTGGGTGATGGATTCAGCGACCAGCTGTGCGTCCAATTCGGGCTTACGGACTTCTGCAACATTGATGTGGGTCGGCACCCCCATCATCGCCGAGACTTGCTTGCGCAGTTTCTCAATATCTTCGCCCTTCTTGCCGATCACTACACCGGGCCGGGCACTATGAATCGTGACCCGTGCAGTTTTAGCCGGCCGCTCGATCAGAATCTTCGATACGCCGGCCTGGGAAAGTTGCGATCTGAGCATCTCACGAACCTTGAGATCTGCGACAAGGTACTGAGCATACTCACGTTTATTGGCGTACCACTTGGAATTCCAATCCTTGGCTATGCCGAGGCGAATGCCAGTGGGATGAACTTTATGACCCATGATTTCGTCCCGTCAGTGCCCAACGACCACAGTAATGTGGCTGGTTCGTTTCAAAATACGTGTGCCCCGCCCTTTGGCTCGTGCACGCATACGCTTCATCGTGGGACCTTCATCAACAAAGATCCGGGTAATTTGCAGCTCATCTACATCCGCGCCTAAATTATTCTCAGCATTGGCAACGGCGGACAAAAGCACCTTGCGCAACAAATGGGCTGCTTTCTTGTTGGTGTAGATCAACACATTGCTGGCTTTAGCAACCGGCATCCCACGAACCAGATCAGCCACCAAGCGGGCCTTTTGCGCTGAGATGTGCGCGCCTTTCAATATTGATTTTGTTTCCATCGCTGGCTTCACCTGCTGCTCTTGCTGCTCTTGTTGCCGACGTGACCCCTGAATGTACGGGTCACCGCAAACTCGCCCAGTTTATGACCCACCATATTCTCATTGATCAAAACCGGCATGTGCTGCCTACCGTTATGTACGGCGATCGTCAAACCCACCATATCCGGAAGAACCATCGAACGACGTGACCAGGTCTTGATGGGGCGCTTATTGTTGATGGCAATGGCCGACTCGACTTTCTTCAACAGGTGAAGATCGACAAAGGGGCCTTTTTTTAGTGAACGCGGCATGTCTGAGTCCTGTTACTTGCGACGACGTACAATCATGTTTTGAGTGCGCTTGTTATGGCGCGTTTTGTAACCCTTGGTCGGCGTACCCCAGGGACTGACCGGATGACGACCCCCCGAAGTTTTACCCTCACCACCACCGTGCGGGTGATCCACAGGGTTCATGGCAACACCGCGGACGGTCGGTCGAATACCCAACCAACGTTTGGCGCCGGCCTTACCAAGTTTACGCAAGCTATGTTCAGCATTGCTGACTGCGCCCACCGTCGCGTGACACTCCGTCGAAACCTTACGCATTTCACCTGAGCGGAGTCGCAGCGTCGCAAACCCATGCTCACGGGCCACGATTTGTACGGAAGCCCCGGCACTGCGCGCAATCTGACCACCCTTACCCGGTTTCATCTCGACGCAATGCACCACAGTGCCCACCGGAATATTACGCAAAGGTAAACAGTTACCAGGCTTGATCGGCGCATCGTGACCCGAAACAAGTTGCTCACCCATCGCCACACCCTGAGGAGCGATGATGTAGCGTCGCTCACCGTCTGCATAGCAAACCAGAGCGATATGTGCCGTGCGATTGGGATCGTATTCGATGCGCTCAATCCGACAACCGATACCCTCCTTGTTGCGCCGGAAATCGATCACTCGATAGGCTTGTTTATGGCCTCCGCCCCGATGCCTGACGGTAATACGCCCATAATGATTTCTACCCCCCGTATTAGACTGTGACTCAGTCAACGGGCCGTAAGGCGCACCCTTGTGTAGCCCCTTCTTGACTGGGCTGACCTTGGCACGGCGACCTGGAGAGGTCGGCTTATATGTCATCAATGCCATGATGCTTACTCCCCTGCTCAGGCCCTGGCCAACGTGTCGATACTCTGGCCTTCGGCCAGACGGACATAGGCTTTGCGCATGCTTGAACGACGTCCTTTCCGAGAATGGAAGGTTTTTACCTTACCCTTGACGTTGAGCAGATTGACGGATTCAACCTTCACCTCAAACAACTGCTCAATGGCCGTCTTAACTTCAGGTTTAGAGGCATCGGGCGCCACCTTAAAAACGTATTGGTTATTTTCCTGGAGACGCGCTGTTTTTTCCGTAACCAGCGGCGCACGAATAACATCGAGGATACGTTCCATATTCATACCAACCACTCCTCGACTTTTTTGACTGTCACAGCAGTAAGAACCACCTGGTCAGCGCGGACCAGCGCGACAGGGCTGAGCGCCGCCACGTCGACCACATGTACCAGAGGAAGATTTCTTACCGCCAAAAAAAGATTTGCATTGGCGTCGTGATCCACCAACAGTGTGTAACCTGAGAGGCCAAGTTCATGCAAACGCGATAACAGGCCACGGGTCTTGGGTGAATCCAACTTCAGATCGGAAACTACTTTGAGTCTGCCCTGTCGATTCAATTCCGCAAAAATTGAACGAATGGCTCCGCGGAACATTTTGCGATTGACCTTTTGTGAGTGATCACGCGGCGAAGCTGCAAAAGTCCGGCCGCCACCGACAAAGATGGGCGCCCGATAGTCACCGTGGCGTGCTCCGCCACCTTTCTGTTTTTTAAATTTCCGGGTGCTGCCTGACATTTGCCCACGAGTGAGTTGGGCCTTGGTACCGGCGCGACCACCCGCCTGGTAAGCCACCACAACCTGATGCACAAGATGTTCGCGATATTCAACACCGAACACCGCCTCCGAAACAGCGATGGGGGAGGCGTCGATTACATTCAATTCCATCATCTGGTTCCTCAACCCTTGGCCGCCGGACTGATGACAACATCACCGCCCGCTGGACCGGGCACGACGCCCTTGACTGCAATGAGATGACGCTCAGTATCGATCTTCACAACCACAAGATTCATCATGGTTTGCTTATTGTGTCCCATGTGACCGGCCATCTTCTTACCCGGAAACACTCGCCCTGGAGTCTGGCGTTGACCAATCGACCCAGGAGCCCGATGGGAAAGTGAATTGCCATGCGTTGCATCGCCCATCTTGAAATGATGGCGCTTGATCGTACCGGCAAAACCCTTGCCTTTAGTGATACCGGAAACATCGACGATTTGCCCAACCTTAAATACATCGCCGGTCTGCAACTCGGCACCCACCGCTAAGTCGAGCAATTCGTCAGGTTGCACCCGGAATTCCCAAAGACCACGTCCCGGATCCACCTTAGCCTTGGCATAATGGCCTTTCATCGGCTGGGTCAGCAGCGATGAACGCTTCTGTCCTACCGTGACCTGGATGGCTTCATAGCCATCACTTGCCGATGTCTTCACCATAGTGATGCGATTCGGCGTCGCCTCGATCAGCGTCACCGGCACGGAGCGCCCATCTTCGGTGAAGATTCGGCTCATACCGCATTTACGACCCACTAGTCCGATACTCATAGCTATAAATCCTGATTCTCTTCAGCCAAGCTTGATCTGAACATCCACACCAGCTGCCAGATCGAGCTTCATCAGCGCATCGACGGTCTTGTCATTGGGGTCGATTATGTCCAGAACTCTTTTATGGGTGCGGGTCTCATATTGATCCCGCGCATCCTTGTCGACATGTGGCGAAGTCAGAATCGTGTAGCGCTCGATTTTAGTGGGCAGCGGAATGGGACCACAAACGGTCGCCCCCGTACGCTTCGCTGTCTCAACAATCTCGCTCGCTGAACGATCGATCAACCGATGATCGAACGCCTTGAGTCGAATACGGATTTTCTGATTCGCCATGACCGTTTCCTGAAAAGAACCCATTCTCGGGGCGGTTTTCACCACCCCGATACCCCCCGGGTGTTACTCGAAAATCTTAGCGACCACGCCGGCCCCAACCGTACGGCCCCCTTCGCGAATCGCGAAGCGCAGCCCCTCTTCCATGGCAATCGGGGCGATCAACGTCACCACTATCTTAATATTGTCACCCGGCATCACCATCTCCACACCTTCCGGTAACTCTACCGCTCCGGTCACATCCGTCGTCCGAAAATAAAACTGCGGCCGATAACCCTTGAAAAATGGCGTATGTCGTCCGCCCTCATCCTTCGACAGCACATACACTTCCGCTTCAAACTTAGTATGCGGGGTGATCGATCCCGGCTTGCACAGTACCTGACCTCGCTCCACCTCATCACGCTTGGTGCCGCGTAGCAACAATCCCACGTTGTCACCTGCCTGACCTTGATCCAGCAGCTTACGAAACATCTCCACGCCGGTCACCGTCGTCTTCATGGTGGGGCGAATACCGACCACCTCAACTTCCTCACCTACCTTGATCACTCCGCGCTCAACCCGCCCGGTCACCACCGTGCCGCGTCCCGAAATCGAAAATACGTCTTCGACCGGCATCAAAAAAGGCTTGTCTATGTCGCGCTTCGGCTCCGGAATGTAACTATCCAGCGCCTCAACCAACCGCAAAATCGATGGCGTCCCAATCTCCGACGAGTCGCCTTCCAGCGCCTTCAGCGCCGAGCCGATGATGATCGGTGTGTCGTCACCCGGAAAATCATATTGACTTAGCAGATCACGAATCTCCATCTCCACCAGTTCAAGTAGCTCGGCATCATCCACCATGTCGGCTTTGTTCATGTACACCACAATGTAGGGTACCCCAACCTGACGGGCCAGCAGAATGTGCTCGCGGGTCTGCGGCATCGGGCCATCCGCCGCCGAAACCACCAAAATCGCTCCATCCATCTGCGCCGCGCCCGTGATCATGTTCTTTACATAGTCCGCATGCCCCGGGCAATCCACATGCGCATAGTGCCGATTATCCGACTCGTACTCCACATGTGCTGTCGAAATCGTGATCCCGCGCGCCTTCTCTTCCGGCGCCGCGTCAATCTGCGCGTATTCACGAAACTCACCACCGAAACGCTCCGCGCCCATCTTGGTCAGCGCCGCCGTCAATGTCGTCTTGCCGTGATCTACGTGACCTATCGTGCCCACGTTGACATGCGGCTTAGTACGCTCGAATTTTGCCTTGGACATGAGTCTGAACCTCAATATAAACTGTTACTAATCAACAAAAGTGTCAGGCTGATTTCTTCATCACCTGTTCGGTGATACTGTTTGGAGCTACGGAGTAATGATCAAACTCCATGGTGAATGTGGCCCGGCCCTGGGTGGCTGATCGCAGCGAAGTGGCATAACCGAACATTTCCCCAAGCGGCACCATGGCCGCAATGAGCTTCCCAGAAGGACTGTCATCGGAACCTTGCAGAATTCCGCGGCGCCGACTCAAATCTCCCATCACATCACCCATGTAGTCTTCGGGTGTAACCACCTCGACTTTCATCACGGGTTCAAGCAGCGTGGGGTTGGCCTTATGAAAGCCTTCCTTGAAAGCCATGGAGCCGGCTATTTTGAAGGCTATTTCCGAAGAGTCAACCTCATGATACGAACCATCAACCAGACGAATCTTAACATCGACGATCGGGAAGCCGGCCAAAATACCGTTCTGCATGGCTTCCCGAATACCCTTGTCGACGGCGGGGATATATTCCTTCGGAACCACCCCACCAACGATCCCATTCACAAATTCGTAGCCCGCACCACGTTCGCGTGGTTGCAACTCGATCACCACATGACCGTACTGACCCTTACCACCGGACTGACGGATAAACTTGCCTTCCTGACGTACTGACTTACGAATCGCTTCGCGATAGGCAACTTGAGGCTTGCCGACACTCGCTTCGACATTGAACTCGCGGCGCATCCGCTCCACCAGAATATCCAGATGCAGTTCACCCATACCGGCAATGATGGTCTGCCCGGATTCGTCATCGGTATGCACTCTGAAAGAGGGGTCTTCCTGAGCAAGCCGCGACAAAGCAACACCCATCTTTTCCTGATCCGACTTGGTCTTCGGCTCCACCGCCATAGCTATGACGGGCTCGGGAAACACCATTCGTTCCAGCGTGATGGCCTCACCATTCGCACACAAGGTGTCACCGGTGGTGACATCCTTCAAACCCACCGCCGCCGCAATATCGCCTGCATACACTTCCTTGATCTCTACACGTTGATTAGCATGCATCTGCAGAATGCGCCCGATACGCTCTTTTTTCATTTTAATCGGGTTATAAACTTGGTCTCCAGCACTCAACACCCCGGAATAAACCCGGAAGAAGGTCAGAGAACCCACATAGGGATCCGTCATGATTTTGAACGCGAGCGCCGAAAAAGCTTCGGTATCCTGGGCTTTCCGGCTGCTCTCGGCACCGTTTTCATCCACCCCCGTGACCGGGGGGCGATCTGCCGGTGAAGGCAGTAACTGCACTACTCCATCGAGTACGGCTTGTACACCCTTATTCTTAAAAGCACTTCCACAAAACACCGGAATCAAAGTGTTCTTAAGTGTTGCCGAACGAATTCCGGCAACAATATCGGTCTCATCGAGGTCACCCTCTTCGAGGTATTTATCCATCAAAGCTTCGGAAGTCTCCGCGGCTGATTCCACCATAAAACTGCGTGCCGCGTTGCACGCTTCAACCAGATCGGCCGGAATCCCTCGGTATTCAAACTGGGTGCCATGCGACTCCGCATCCCAATAGATCGCCTTCATCTTGACCAGATCGACGACCCCTTCGAAATGCTCCTCAGCACCAATAGGAAACTGCATCGCAACAGGATGCGCACCTAGGTGCGATTTCAATTGCTCGATAACTTTGTCGAAATTGGCTCCAGTACGATCCATCTTGTTTACGAACGCAAGACGGGGTACCCCGTATTTGTTGGCCTGACGCCACACCGTCTCGGACTGAGGCTGAACCCCTCCTACGGCACACAACACAAACACAGCGCCATCGAGAACACGCAAAGAACGCTCTACCTCGATGGTAAAATCGACGTGACCCGGTGTATCAATAATGTTGAACCGATGTTCCGGCAAAGACATGTCCATGCCTTTCCAGAAACAGGTGGTCGCCGCAGAGGTGATGGTAATACCACGCTCTTGTTCCTGCTCCATCCAGTCCATGGTCGCAGTGCCATCATGGACTTCACCGATCTTATGATTCACCCCGGTATAAAACAGGATGCGTTCGGTAGTCGTAGTCTTCCCTGCATCAATGTGGGCCATGATGCCAAAGTTACGATAGCGCTCAATGGGTGTCTTGCGAGCCACAGTAGATAGCCTCAGTACTTACCAGCGATAATGTGAAAAGGCTTTGTTGGCCTCTGCCATGCGATGGGTTTCTTCTCGTTTTTTTACTGCCCCGCCACGGCTTTCGGCAGCATCGAGAAGTTCCCCTGCAAGCTTGTTCGGCATGGTGGTCTCGCCGCGCTTGCGGGCCGCATCAATCACCCAACGCATAGCTAAAGCTTGGCGTCGTACGGGGCGCACTTCGACCGGAACCTGGTAAGTCGCACCGCCTACTCGGCGGGATTTGACCTCCACGGCCGGGGCCACATTATCCAGCGCTTTTTCAACTACGCTGACAGGCTCGGCATGTTTTTCAGCGATTCGATCGATGGCTCCATAGACAATCATTTCGGCTATTGACTTCTTACCACTTTTCATCACGATATTGATGAAACGAGCAATCGATTTGCTACCGTGCTTGGGGTCAGGCAGCACCGCACGAGGGGGATGTGAACCTTTACGCGACATTATTCATACTCCGCAGAGTCAGCTCTTCGGGCGCTTAGCGCCATACTTGGAACGCGCATTACGGCGCTTGGCAATACCGGCACAATCGAGACTGCCACGAACCGTGTGGTAACGAACACCAGGCAGATCCTTGACCCGGCCGCCACGGATCAGTACCACGGAATGCTCCTGTAGGTTGTGCCCTTCCCCACCGATATAACTAATCACTTCGTAGCCATTGGTCAGCCTAACTTTGGCAACTTTGCGCAACGCAGAATTCGGTTTTTTCGGCGTGGTGGTGTAAACGCGCGTACATACCCCGCGGCGTTGCGGACAACTTTGCAAGGCCGGTGAATCGCTTTTGTAGCTCTTCGGTCGGCGGGGCTTGCGCACCAACTGGTTGATTGTCGCCATGACTGGGGATCCTAAGAAACGTAAAGGCAAGCCTATAACCGGCCTGCCGAGAAGCGGAAATATAACACATATGAATGGCTTTCAACAAGCCATTCTCTGCATCCGTGTCTCGAAAACGAGGTGCTTCCTGCCCCTCATTTCGTTAAGTATGCGCCAAGGCGCGTTTTACTTGGTCACGTCGCTGGCAACCGTCTTTTTATCCGTTGCGGGGCAAGCACCACGATCCGATTCGACCGCACTTTCGGCGAAGGTTACGCCACCGTGCCGTTGCGCATGGTAGGCAAGGCCGGTTCCTGCCGGTATCAAACGACCGACAATAACATTCTCTTTCAGACCCCGCAAGGTATCACGTGTTCCATGCACAGCCGCTTCGGTCAGTACTCGTGTAGTTTCCTGGAAAGATGCCGCAGAAATAAACGATTCTGTAGCCAATGAAGCTTTGGTGATCCCCAACAGAATCGACTGGAAATTGATCGGCTGTTCATTGCGGGCCAGTAAACGCCGGTTTTCAGCCACAACCCGTAGGCGCTCAACCTGTTCCCCATGCAGATAGCGACTGTCACCGGCATCGATCACTTCAACCTTGCGGAGCATCTGGCGGATGATCGCCTCGATATGCTTATCGTTGATCTTCACACCCTGCAACCGGTACACATCCTGAATTTCCTTGACCAAGTAGGCGGCCAGCGGCTCAACGCCCAACAAGCGCAGAATGTCGTGCGAATTGGGCTCACCATCCACGACCGTTTCACCGCGTTCCACATGCTCACCTTCGAACACGATGACATGCCGCCACTTCGGGATCAGCTCTTCGTAGGCATCACCATCGGCATCCTTGATCACCAAACGCTGTTTGCCCTTGGTGTCCTTGCCGAAGCTGACGATGCCTGAGCGCTCAGCCAAGATCGCCGGTTCCTTGGGCTTGCGCGCTTCGAACAGGTCTGCTACGCGTGGCAAACCGCCGGTAATATCACGGGTTTTGGAGGTTTCCTGTGGAATACGGGCAAGCACGTCACCCACCCCTACCTCGGCTCCATCCTGCAACCCGACAATGGCCCCGGCCGGCAAGAAGTACTGAGCGGGGATATCGGTACCGGCCAGTTTTAACTCATTACCCTCTTTGTCCTCCAGCCGCACGATGGGCCGCAGATCTTTGGCTCCACTGCCACGACGTTTGGGATCGGTGACGACTGAACTCTGCAAGCCGGTCAGTTCATCGGTTTGGGCTTGAATGGTGATGCCTTCAATGAAATCGGCAAAATGTACCAAACCGGCCACTTCCGACACAATCGGATGAGTATGCGGATCCCAGTTGGCCAGGGTCTGTCCCGCCTTGACCTGATCACCATCGTCAACACTGATGGTGGCACCATACGGTACCCGATAGCGTTCACGCTCCCGGCCTTGGGCATCGTGAAGGCTCAACTCGCCGGAACGGGATACCGCAACCAGGTGTCCTTGAGCATGCCTGACGGTCTTGATGTTATTGAACTTAATGATACCGGTCGTCTTGATGGTGACATTGTCTACAGCGGCCGCACGTGATGCAGCGCCACCGATATGGAAGGTACGCATGGTCAACTGGGTTCCCGGCTCACCGATGGATTGTGCCGCAATCACCCCGATGGCTTCACCGATATTGACCAGGTGTCCACGGGCCAGATCTCGGCCATAACAATGTGCACAAACTCCATGGGAAGCCTCGCAGGTGATCGGTGAACGTACTAAGATCGATTGCACCCCCGCTTCATCCAGCTTTTCGACCATGGCCTCATCCAGCAAATCATTTTGCTTGGCCAGTGGCTCATCCTGATCTCCCGGAGCATATACATCAGCCGCCACGACCCGACCCAACACGCGATCCCGCAACGGTTCCACCACATCGCCGCCTTCAACAATGGGGACCATCGTCAAACCTTGGCAGGTACCGCAATCGTTCAGCGTGACTACTACATCCTGAGCAACATCCACCAGCCGACGCGTCAGATAACCTGAATTAGCCGTTTTCAAAGCCGTGTCGGCCAGACCTTTGCGAGCCCCATGGGTGGAGTTGAAGTACTGCTGAACATCCAATCCTTCGCGGAAGTTAGCCTTAATGGGGGCTTCGATGATCGACCCATCCGGCTTGGCCATCAGGCCGCGCATGCCGGCAAGCTGGCGAATCTGTGCTGCCGAACCTCGGGCTCCTGAATCCGCCATGATGAACAGCGAATTCATGGATTTTTGGGTCACCTCATCGCCCTTGGCATTAATCACCTTTTCATTACCAATACCCTTGAGCATGGCCGCTGCTATCAGTTCGTTGGTTCGCGACCAGATGTCAACAACCTTATTATAGCGTTCACCTGCCGTGACCAAACCGGATTGATACTGTTCCTGGATTTCCACAACCTCTTTTTCGGCCACCTCCAGAATTGCCTTCTTTTCATCCGGAATCTTCATGTCGTCGATACCGATGGAGATCCCGGCCCGGGTGGCGAAGCGGTAACCGGTGTACATCAACTGATCGGCAAAGACGACGGTCTCCTTCAGCCCAAGCCGGCGGTAGCAGGCATTGATCAGGTTCGAGATGGCCTTTTTGCTCAGCTCAGCATTCATTAACTCGAAAGGCATGCCCTCAGGCAAGATTTCCGAGAGCAAAGCGCGGCCAACCGTTGTTTTGGTAAGCTGAATCGTCTCGCTACGAGTGCCGTCCTCTGCGATCTGCACCTCGCGAATGCGGACCCGTACCTGCGCATGCAATGCCGCCACGCCATGGTCGTAGGCCCGCCGGGCTTCGGCGACATTGGCAAGTATCATGCCCTCACCCTTGGCCCCCACCAGTTCGCGGCTGGCATAGTACAGGCCCAACACTACATCCTGGGTGGGAACAATAATCGGGTAACCGTCCGCGGGAGAAAGAATATTATTGGTCGACATCATCAAGGCCCGGGCTTCCAGCTGCGCCTCAATACTCAATGGCACATGCACCGCCATCTGGTCACCGTCGAAATCAGCATTGAATGCCGAGCAAACTAATGGATGTAACTGGATCGCCTTGCCTTCGATCAGAATGGGCTCAAAGGCCTGGATGCCTAGACGATGCAAGGTGGGCGCCCGATTCAGCAATACCGGATGCTCACGGATCACGTCCTCAAGAATGTCCCATACCACCGGCTCTTCACGTTCAACCATGCGCTTGGCGGCCTTGATGGTGGCCGCCTGTTCATCACCCTGAAGGCGGGCGAAGATAAACGGTTTGAACAATTCCAGGGCCATTTTCTTGGGTAGACCGCATTGGTGCAGGCGCAAGGTCGGACCGACCACAATC
>CAJXGK010000004.1 GCA_913053815.1 uncultured Rhodanobacteraceae bacterium | reverse complement strand
TGTCCATGGGCGGGGACGATTTCCAGCAGACGGGCGTGTGGAAGGCGTCGCTGCAGCTTAGAAAGCAACGCATTCCACCACTCCAACGGCAACCGTTTGGCTCCGGTAGCCTCGGCGAACAAGCCAATCCGCGGGGTGGAAAAGTCGGCAGGACCGAGTAAATCGGTAAGACGACTCTGACCGAGGCCACGCTCAAATTCGCCTAGATGCAGGGTCAGCGGAGATATCGGAAGCTCCTCACTCTGGCGCAAAGCTTGGCGCAACAGATACACCGGTAGGCGAGCTTCATGCCACACCCCGGCAGGGGTAAAAACCGTATGGGTCAGATGGGCATCATCACCGCCCCCGGTAAAGCCAATCCGTCGGATGGCCCGACTACGGGCCACGGCCAGCCGTGAGGAATGCGAACGCGGTTCGGCAGCAATCGCCAGATCATAATGGCGCTTCGGTAAAGCCCGCCAGTACCCAAGCAAACGGCCCGGTTGCAACATCGGCCGAGCACTCATGCACATCACCCGGTTGACCGAGCGAAACCCATCGAGTAGCTCAACGGCGATACCCGGCCCGGCCAACACATCAACTTCAGCACCCGGCAACAAGCGTTCGAGTTCCACCAGCAGCGGCGTTAACAGCAACAGATTACCCAGACGATGATTAGGTCTGGCAACCAACACGCGGGCTATAGCATGCGGATCGATGATCGAGCCCGTTACGGTCCGCGTCGAGGCATCGCTACCATCAGGCGGAGCCTGGGGGGTATTATTCGACGAGTGATTCAAACTGTTCCGGTCCTATCTGATGGGGATACACGGCCCCACAAGCAAGCGCAGTCCCCCATAGCGGGCAACCCACCAGCAGCGCATGGCAATTTCAAAGTACTGAGGATCCACCACTTGTACGGGCTGCCGGGCAGCGTTCAAACCAGGGCTTGGCCTGCTCCAATTCAGCCGCGAGTTTGAACAGCAGCGATTCGGCTCCAAATGTCGCGGTGAAGTGGACTCCTATCGGCAAGTCTTGCGAGGTCCAGTATAGAGGCATGCTCATTGCGGGTACTCCGCTCAGGTTGGCCAACTGGGTGAATGGGGTACGGGAAAGATTCTCCAGGGCCACTTTTTCGACCATTCCAAGTCGGCGTAACAGGCTACCCGCATGCAGAGCTGCAGCCAGAGACAGGATTTGCTTCTCGTAAGGTTTGGGCTGCAGCTCACCGATGTGCGGCGGCAAACCGGCCGTGGTGGGAGTAAGAAACAGGTCGTAGACTTCGAAAAACTTTCCCAAGCTGCGGCTAAAATCATTCCAGCGCTGCTGCCAATAAACAAATTCAGCGGCAGAAATGGCCTCACCAATCGCCGCCAACGCACGCGTAACCGGCTCGAAATGGGGATGCGCCCCCTTGCCGCGCAGCTGCATGATATCCCGACGCAAAGCCGCTACTTCGCCGAAATACATGCACAGATAGGCCTGAAAAAGGGCTTGGCCATCGATCTCCGGCTCGGCTTGCTCAACATGATGGCCCAGGGATTCGAGCAAGCGGGCGGTGTCCTCAACCGCCGCAACACACTCTCGATCCACGGCCGTACCCAGTGGTGCACGGGTGCTCATACCAATACGTAATCGCGGCAGAACTTGGTCAAGTGCTGCCAGAAAGGGCTGTTCTGGCGCCGGGATCACAAATGGGTCACCTGCCGTCGTACCGGCCACCGCATCAAGCAGCGCGGCGCTATCGCGCACACTGCGGGTCAGCGCATGATCACAAGATGCGCCCATCCAGACTTCGCTTCGATCCGGTGCGGAACTGACTCGACCACGGCTGGGTTTGAGTCCAAACAATCCACAATAGGCCGCCGGGATGCGGATCGACCCCCCTCCGTCATTGCCACCTGCCGCTGGGACAATGTGGGCCGCCACAGCAGCAGCACTACCGCCACTGGAGCCACCCGGCGTACGGGTCGGATCCCAGGGGTTGCGGGTAATCCCTGACACCTCGGGTTCGGTAAACGCCAGCAGACCGAATTCGGGTACGCAAGTCTGCCCGAAAATGACCACCCCAGCCTGCTTAAGGTGGCTTACCAAGGCGCAATCATGGTCGGATACGTAACCCTCTAAGGCCCGGCTACCCATACCCAGACGCGCACCGGCAAGCGGCTGCAGCAAATCCTTGAGTAGATACGGCACACCTCGGAAGGGTCCGTTCGGCAAGCCCGCCGCCAGCGCCTCGCGGGCCTGTTCATGAAGAGGACGAACCAAGGCGTTGAAGGCAGGTTGTGCCATGGCAGCCTTCGCCATGGCGGTTTCCAGCAAATCCTCAGGGCGAATTTCACCCTTGGCCACTTGTTCTGCCAAACCAAGCGCATCGAATTGATCGTATTCGCTAAATTGAGACATGCACCGTTCCCCTTGGCTCCTCGCTTAGCATGCTACAACAGGAGGTCTCAAAAGGTGCCGCATATTTAATGTTTCGCAGCCACCCAACCCGGTCCACGAACCAGGATGTGTAGACGTAGGCCAGCATGTTGCAGACGGGCCCATCGGGTCGGAGTCATGATCGCCAAGCCGCTCGCTTGGGCCTCCCAGCGAGTCCGGAACACCGTCATCGACATGGCCTTCTGAGGCTCCCAACGTAATCCTGAACGCAAATCATAGGGCACTTCATTCACCAGAGTGATGGTGCGCCGCAGATAGAACGGCAAGCCCCGACGGAACCAGTGCACGGCATAAACCGGCTCGCCAGGAATAATAAGCGGGGCAATTTTAGCGGCCATAGGTTCGGCCGAGTAGATCGGCGCCAGCAGCTGGAAACGGATCAGCAAAACTTGCGGCAGCGCCAGACCGACCACGGCGGTCAGCAACAAAGCCCCCACGACCCGTCTTCGCCAAGCCAGAACCACCGCTACGGCCAGTATCAGTACTAATACCGCCAGAGCGACAGCGATGGAGGAGATGAAATCGTGGAAAGCGCTACCCAGCACTTGTACTTTCTGCGGTTCACGAATCCAGTACAGGGCCGGTACCGCGATGGCCAGCAAAATGACTGATATCCCTAAGCGGATCGCTACCGCCCTAGCCTGCATACGTTCTATCTCCATACCCATCAACAACGCCAGAGCCGGGAAAATAGGCAAGATATAGAACGGTAGTTTGGAGTGGGAGATCGAGAAGAACAGGAAAATCATCCACGTCCATATCCATAGGAATAAACGCGGGTCAAACTGCCGGTCTTGAGTCGGCCGAACCCGCCAAGGCCGACGCAGGGCCGCCGGTAGGAAACTCAGCCAAGGGAACATGCCTACGATGACCACCGGGACAAAGAACCAGAATGGATGCACCCGAGCATCTTGATTCGTTAGGAAACGGGTAAAGTGCTCGCGGATAAAAAAGTAATGAAAGAACTCGGGATTGGCGACGCTTACTGCAATAAACCAGGGCAACAAGATAAGTAGGGCAAGCAGTCCGCCCCACAGCAACTCGACCTGCCGCAAGCGGGCCCAATCATGCTTGACAAGCAGATAGAAGAATAGGGCTCCAGCAGGAAAAACAATACCGATCAGTCCCTTGGAAAGTACCGCCGCAGCGATCAAGGCCCAAGTCAGCCACATTAGATTACGTCTTCGGCTGGGGGCGGTGGTAGGGAGCTGGGCAACGATGAAAGTGGCAAGGACCATGGCCAAGATGGCACTCACTCCCAGATCCAGGGTGTTGATATGACTACCCATAGCCCACAAAAACGAGCTTCCCAGTACTAGTGCAGCACTCAGCCCGGTGCGGCGGCCGGCTACTCGCAAACCCGCCCAACCCACTACCAGCATGCCGGCCAAACCCAGCAATAGCGGCCACAGCCGGGCCGAAAAATTGCTGCTACCGATGGTCTCGTAGGTCAGTGCCGTAGCCCAATACTGCAGAGGTGGCTTGTCAAAGAACTTCACTCCATCCACCCGGGGGGTGATCCAGTTACCACTGGCCACCATCTCACGTGGAACTTCGGCGTAGCGCCCCTCATCGGGCTCAAGCAGGGAGCGCGACTGGGCGCCCACAAACCAGACCACACCCCATAGAACCGCAAAGGCCAGCAGTAGAATCTGCCTGCGCCGAATCCGCTGAGCAGTATTTGTCGACGCCTTGTGCAACCCTGCGCGCACTACCCCTTGGTCTCCTGTGGTGGTCCGCCCTCGGCCAATAGATGAGCAGCGATGCGGGTGGTTTCGGCAATCAGATACATCGGCCGCTGTTTGGACTCGGTATAAATACGTCCGATGTATTCACCGAGAACCCCCAAGGCAAGCAATTGCACCCCACCAAGAAATAGAATCACGGCCATCAGCGAGGGATAACCGGGCACGTTGTTGCCCAGCCATAACGCCTTGCCGATCACCCACAAACCGTAGCTGAAGGCAAACAGGGAAGCCAACACCCCCAGCCAGGTCGCAAAACGCAACGGCACCGTTGAGAAGGCGGTAATTCCGTCCACCGCCAGACGCCAGAGTTTTCCGTAATTCCACGAGGTGTGCCCGCCAGCCCGTGGCTCCCGCACATAGCAAACCTGGGCCTGCGAATAACCGATCCAGGCAAACAGCCCTTTCATGAAACGGCGCCGTTCCCGCAACCCTGACAGAGCCTGCAGAGCACGCTTCGAAAGCAAGCGGAAATCACCGGTATCACGCGGCACCGGGGTGTCGGAGAGCACCTCCATGACTCGATAAAAAGCTGCGGCCGTGAACTTTTTGAACGCCGTTTCACCCTCTCGCCGGGCTCGCGTGGCGTACACCACATCATGGCCCTCCCGCCATCGATTCAGCAATTTGACAATCACTTCCGGGGGATCCTGAAGATCAGCATCCATGACCACCGCGCAGGCCACATCATCCCGCGCTGCCACGGCATCCAGGCCGGCAGTGAGGGCAATTTCCTTGCCAAAATTACGGCTTAGCCGAACTGCGTGGATACGCTCGTCCTGAGCAGCAAACCGACACAGAATCGACCAACTTGCATCGTGGCTACCATCGTCGACAAACATAACCTGGGTAGGAAGATCGAGGGTATCCAGGGTCTGAAATAGTCGCTTATACAACTCGGGCAAAACTTCTGCTTCATTGGCAAGCGGGATGACAACCCATAACGAGGTCTGGCTTGAACATGATACGGACATAACAAATCGGACTGGCGGCAATCGATGCCCGGCTTGGCAGGTGGATTCATGGATGGCGGCCTCGCGGTTAGGCGACGCCGCCGTTTGGAGGTTTTTGGCAAACGGTTCATACTTCCAGAAACGGGAACCTTACCAGCATCATGCGATGCCGTCATGCGTATACAACCGGCTTACCCGCGCCGATGCAACGCGTGTTTCTATATCGTGTGGAGAAGATTATGTCGCGTAAGTTATTGGGCTTGTCAGCCGTTCTGACGCTGTTGATCGGCCTGTCACTCGCTACCTATGCGAGATCCGACTTCACCCTGTACAGCACCAACATACCCAACTCCGGGCAGATTCCCCACCAGATGGCCTATACCGCATGCGGTGGACACAATCAGCCTCCCCACCTGAGTTGGTACGGTGCTCCCACCGCAACCCGCAGCTTCGTGCTGACTCTGTTCGACCCCGATGCCCCGGAGGGGGGATTTTGGCACTGGTTGGTCTATAACCTTCCCGCCAATACCCACGCCCTGAATGGCAAGCGGCTGCTCTCAATAGCCAAAACCTTACGCAACAGTTACGGCTTCTTTGGTTACGGCGGCCCCTGCCCACCCTCTGGCCAAGACCACCGCTATGTCTTTACCCTGTATGCACTGGATCAGCTCGAACTGCCTCTGCACCAAGCCGCCACCCCTTCTGCTTTGTTCCAGGCCCTGAGTCATCACGTACTGGCCAAGGCCACATTGATAGCTCATTACGCCCAACCAAAAGGACTCTGATCGGCCCGCTATCTTCCCCGTAAACCGCCATCCATAGCGCACCTCCACTCGTCAAAACGGTCTACCCGCTGTGCCTGGGGGAAGTCGAGTGAATAAACCGGTGTGAAATCATCTATCCAACTTACCCCACTGACCCCAGATCAAGGTAAGATTCAAACGTTTGTTCGAGGTCTGCGATGAAGCGACTGCTCCTACTTATTCTGCTCGCGCTACTCACTGCCTGCGGCCCAACCCGCAGCATCTTTCCCCCATCGGTACGCGTACAGGGTATCCGAACGCTCAATAATGGCCACTGGCAGGTAACGTTGCGCTTCCAGAACAATGCCTGGCGAGCAATGCGTTTCACGCAACTCGATGTCCGACTCAATATTGGCGCCAGCTATGTCGGCAAATTAGATACTGCGCTGGATCTGAATATTGCCGCCACCGCATCAGATATAGCTATCTTGAGCTTGGTTCCTACCGCTGCCGCACGGGAAACTCTGACCAAAAACCGGTCCGGAAATGTGGCCTATTCACTGCAAGGAACCCTCCTGGTCATCCCCGAGTCCGACAGTACCCGGCAATACCCGGTACACCATCAAGGCTACCTTTCCCCAACCCCAGGACTCTCCGGAGTCTGGCGCTGAGCTGGTTCTTTTCCATCATCTAACCAAGGGACACTTAACATGACCCACTATGCCGTACCTCTCGATGACATGCGTTTTGCCCTGTTCGATGTGGCCCATGCCGAAAAGCTCTATCAGCGCTTACCGGGCTGTGAAGAGGCTAGTCGCGAACTGGTCGATGCTGTACTTGAGGAAGCCGCACGTTTCACCGAGCAGGTGTTGGCACCACTTAATCAGACGGGTGATGAGGAGGGCTGCCATTTCGACCCGTCTGCGCATGCCGTCACCACCCCTCAAGGTTTTAAGGAAGCCTATGCCCAGTTCGTTGCCGGCGGCTGGTCCGGTCTGAATGCCCCCGAAGCCTATGGCGGCCAGGATCTACCCGAATCCGTAGGAGCCCTGGTCAAGGAAATGATTGACTCGGCCAATGTCGCCTGGGGCACCTACCCGCTGCTATCAACCGGCGCCACTGATGCACTGCTGCAACATGGTGAAGAATGGCAGCGCGAAGCTTTTCTGAAACCCATCGTGGCGGGTCGCTGGACCGGCACCATGTGCCTGACTGAGCCGCATTGCGGCTCCGACCTGGGTCTTCTGAAAACCCATGCCGAGCCGACTGATAAGGATCACTATCTCATCAGCGGCACCAAAATATTTATCACCGCCGGGGAACATGATTTCACCGAAAACATTGTGCACCTGGTACTGGGTCGGTTACCTGGCGCCCCCGCCGGCACCCGGGGCATCTCAATGTTTCTGGTACCTAAATTCAAGGTTGACCGTGAGGGTCACATGGGGGAACGTAACGCGGTGCAATGCGGTGCGATTGAACACAAAATGGGCATCAAGGGTTCGGCCACCTGTGTCATGAATTTTGATGCGGCCGAAGGTTACCTGATCGGCCCAGCGCATCGCGGCTTACACGCCATGTTCACCATGATGAACGCCGCCCGGCTGGCGGTAGGCATCCAGGGGCTGAGTCTTATTGAAAGGGCTTACCAAAATAGTCTCCTCTATGCCCGTGAGCGCTTACAGATGCGAGCCCTCACCGGCCCCAAATATCCGGATCAAGCCGCTGATCCACTTATGGTTCACCCCGACGTACGGCGCATGCTGCTCACCCAGAAGGCCTTTGCTGAAGGGGGCCGTGCCTTGGTGGCAATCACCGCCACCCTGGCTGACATTGTGCTGCGCTCCGCGGAGAAAGCGGAGCGAGAAACGGCGGAGCAGAAACTTTCCTTCCTGATCCCGATCGTCAAGGGCATGCTGACCGAGGTCTCAATCGAATGTACCAATCATGCGATGCAAATCTTTGGCGGGCACGGCTACATCACCGATAACGGTATGGAACAACTGGCCCGTGATGCCCGCATCACCACCATTTATGAAGGCACTACCCAGATTCAGGCTCTGGACCTGCTCGGGCGTAAGATTTTTCAGCTGCAGGGTGTGGGTCTAAAGCTTTTCCTGGATGAGATCGGCGCTTTCTGCCAACACCACGCAGGTACTGCAGCCATGGCCGAGTTCATCGCTCCGCTCAGTGCCAAAGCTCAGGAATGGTCGGTACTGACCCAGACTGTCGGTAAAGCCGCAGCAAGCAATCCCGATGAATTGGGGGCCGCCTCGGTCGACTATCTGTACTACTCGGGGTACATCGTGCTGGCCTATTGCTGGGCACGTAGCGTGGCCGCTGCCGAGTCGGGCTCCCGCAGTGACTCATTCAAGGAAGCCAAACGACGCACTGCACGCTTTTATTTCCAGCGTATTCTACCCCGCACCACTGCCCACGCCGGTAGTATCCAGGCGGGGGCGGCAAGCCTCATGGCAATGCCCGACCCACTGTTCGGATAATGTCCAATCTAGGAGCCTGTCGGACTTGGGAAGAATCTATTACAGCAATAGAAAATCGGTCCATTAGAACCCCTATTCGTCTCAAAAGATCAAAAAACGGTCTGCAATTTTTTATCTGCCTCGCTACGACCCCCAAGTCCGACAAGCTCCTAGCCGTAATACTCCGGTCTTTAATACCCCCCTACTTACCCCCTGCACCAAGAGGACGTCATGAGTGATCAGCTACCGAATCTGCACTTTCGACTCGCCACTGAAAACGATGCAAGCTTTATTGATGCGCTGGCTCCAAGGCTGATCCCCGAGGTAATGCCCAGCTATCGCCAACGCAATGAGGTCATTGCCGGACTGCGAGCCTTACAACAGCAGCACCTGCGTGACAGCCCACCAGGGAGCTATCTGTATATCTGCGAAAATAACCCAGGCCGGCGTATTGGTCTGTTACACCTGCAACGAGTGCGCGATGTGATGACAGACCGCTACAACGCTCACATCTTGCAAATCGCACTTCCTGAAAAATACGAAGCCCAGGGATTTGGCCGAGCCATGATGGTCTTTGCTGAGACCTGGGCAAACCAGCACCAATGTGACCTGCTGACTCTGAACGTCTTTCCAGGCAATATCCGGGCCAGACGCTTGTATGAAGCCTGCGGTTTCGAGACCGACCAGTTCCGCCTGGCCAAACAGACCGACCCTCGCTGAGTAGCAACCTGTATCAATGACCAACTCTTGCACTATGCTGCTCAAGAAAAGGAAGTACTGAAGCTCTCTCGAAACCCATACCGAGATATGTTGTGGAGACATTTATGTCAACCCCCGTTCAAGATCGACCGGATCCCGCACGTCCTCGGGTACTGGCACTCGACGCCGGCGGTCGCATCCTTGACTGGATCGGCTGGAAGGACGCCGCCTGTCTGTATGTACGCGGTGCGGTAGCCTGGACCTTGGGTGAGCCCTGTATCACCCTGTACGGAGGCACCAATCGACTCAGCGGCCAAACCAGCGTTCTGCAACTCCACCCGATCGTCGCCAGTACCGGGCATTGTCGCAGTCAGGCTCTGGATCACGCCCCGGCACTTACCAACATGGCCCTGTTCGCCCGCGATCACTACTTGTGCATGTACTGTGGCCAAGAAGGGCATCGCAGCACGCTGACCCGAGACCATGTCATACCCTGTTCTCGCGGGGGCCGCGATGAGTGGGAAAATGTCATCACCGCCTGTGTGACCTGCAACCTCAAAAAAGGCAATCTCACCCCCCAGGAAGCCGACATGCCACTGCTGGCCATTCCCTATCGGCCCAGCTGGGTTGAGCACCTAATCCTGTCAAATCGCAATATACTGACCGATCAGATGGAGTTCTTGCGTAGCCATCTGCCACGGCGGCGCCGGTCCAGCTGAAATCACCGGTATCCGACCGACCAACCCGATCCATATCTATGCCCGACCCGACTCTGTATCCGCTGCTTTCACGCATTGACGACCCGACCCAATTGCGCGTGCTACCCGAAGCAGAGCTGCCCGCACTCGCGGCTGAGCTGCGCCATTACCTGATCGCCTCAGTGGCCACCTCAGGAGGTCACTTTGGCGCCGGCTTGGGTGTGGTCGAACTGACTATTGCCTTACACTATCTGTTCAATACCCCCGAGGACCGACTGTTATGGGATGTCGGGCACCAGGGCTATCCGCACAAGATTCTCACCGGGCGTGCGGAACGCATTACCACGATCAAACAAAAGGATGGTCTCGCGCCCTTTCCGAAACGTGAGGAAAGTCCCTACGACGCCTTCGGCGTAGGCCATTCTTCCACTTCGATCTCGGCAGCACTGGGCATGGCTTTGGCCAACCAGCGCAACAACGACCCACGCAAAATCGTCGCGGTCATCGGGGATGGCGCCATGACCGCTGGGATGGCCTATGAAGCCTTGAACCATGGCGGGGATCTCGAGGCTAACATGCTACTGGTGCTGAATGACAACGGTATGTCGATCAGCGAAAATGTTGGCGCTCTGACCAAGATGCTGGCCCGCCTGCTGGCCAGCCGGCGTCTGAATTTGTTGCGCGAACGGGCCAAACGAGCCTTACCGAGACAATCCTTTCTGGGCCGTTTTGTGAAGCGCTGGGAAGAACACGCCAAGGGAATGTTTGTACCCTCAACGTTGTTTGAAGAACTCGGCTTTCACTACACCGGACCGATCGACGGGCACGATCTGCCGATGCTACTGCGCAGTCTGCGTACGGTACGCGAATTAACCGGCCCCCAGCTACTGCATGTCATCACTACCAAGGGCAAGGGCTACCCACCCGCCGAACGTAACCAGATCGCATACCATGCTGTGGGCCCCTTCGACCCCGCTAAGGGACTGTTGCCAAAGTCCCCAAAACAAGTCACCTATACCGATGTTTTCAGCGATTGGCTGTGCGACATGGCCGCGGCTGATAAACGTCTCATGGCGATTACCCCGGCCATGCGCGAAGGCTCCGGCCTGGTTCGATTCTCCCAGGAGTATCCGCAGCGCTATTTCGATGTGGGTATCGCTGAACAGCATGCTGTGACCCTCGCCGCCGGGATGGCCTGTGAAGGCGCCAAACCGGTTGTGGCGATTTATTCCACTTTTCTGCAACGTGGCTACGATCAGCTGATTCATGATGTGGCCCTGCCCAAACTACCGGTACTGTTTGCCATCGACCGCGCCGGGGTGGTCGGCCCAGACGGGCCCACCCATGCCGGAAGTTTCGACTTCAGCTATCTGCGCTGCATCCCAAACATGCTGATCATGGCCCCAGCCAACGAAATCGAGTGCCGGCGTATGCTCAGTACCGGATTTTTGCACCCTGGCCCGGCAACGGTGCGCTATCCACGCGGCAAAGGACCGGGACTGGCCGTAACGGGTGACCTCGACCCCTTGCCGATCGGCAAGGCCAAGCTATGCCGCAGCGGGCATGGACTTGCTTTGCTCTGTTTCGGATCGACCCTGGCCGAAGCCTCAATAGTAGCCGAACGATTGGATGCCACCCTGGTCAATATGCGCTTTGTCAAACCACTGGATGAAACCCTGCTTACCGGTCTGGCGGCCAACCATGATGCCTGGGTGACCCTGGAGGACAACGTCATCGCTGGTGGTGCCGGTAGTGCCGTGCTGGAATACCTCAACCATGCAGGCATCATCCGCCCGGTCCTGCTGTTGGGCCTACCGGATCGGTTTCTTGAGCATGCCAGTCGGGAGCAGCTATTAGCCCAGGCCGGTCTCGACGCCGAGAGCATTGAAATCGCCATATTGCACCGCTTCCCAGCCTACCGGACAATGCCTGCGAGCCGTCCTCGGTACGCCGGTTAAGCCCCCCGGAAGTCGCCATCGTCGTGATAACTAGCCATCTACGCAGAGGGATTCCTTTCGAGAACCTGTTCAGACGTTGAAACGGAAATGCAGTACATCACCTTCCTGAACCACATAGTCCTTACCTTCCAGACGTAGGCGGCCCACTTCCCTGGCCCCACTTTCCCCCTGGTACCGAATGAAATCCTTAAAGGCAATGGTTTCGGCACGAATAAATCCGCGCTCAAAATCCGTATGAATCACCCCGGCAGCCTGGGGTGCCGTCGAACCCTGTTTGACCGTCCAGGCCCGAACTTCCTTAACCCCGGCAGTAAAATAGGTCTGCATCCCCAGTAAGCGGTAAGCCGCATGGATAACCCGATCCAGACCCGCCTCCTGTAGTCCCATGTCGGCAAGAAATGCGACCCGGTCTTCAGGCTCTAACTGAATCAGTTCAGCCTCAATCTCAGCACAAACCGGCACCACCTCGGCACCTTCCTGCGCAGCTCGGGCACGCATCGCATCGAGATGCGGATTATTCTCGAAACCATCCTCCAGAACATTGGCAATGTACATCATGGGTTTCAAGGTAAGCAGGAACAGATCGCGCAGCAGCACCTGTTCATCTGGATCAAATTGCAGGGTCCTGGCTGGATGTCCCTGATTCAACCCCTCGGCGAGCTTCTGCAGTAACGGTCGCCGGGCAACGGCCTCCTTGTCATGAGCTTTAGCCGCCCGCTCAACTCGCGCCAGGGCCTTGTCCACGGTTTCCATATCAGCCAGAGCCAGCTCGGTGTCGATCGTCTCGATATCAGCGACTGGATCCACCCGACCCTGTACATGCACGATATCGTCATGTTCAAAGCACCGCACCACATGGGCGATCGCATCGACCTCGCGAATGTGGGCGAGAAATTTGTTACCCAGGCCCTCGCCCTTGGATGCTCCGGCGACCAAGCCGGCAATATCGACAAACTCCATCGTAGTCGGCAGGATCCGTTGTGGTTTGACAATAGCCGCCAATTGCGCCAGACGCGGATCGGGAACCGGCACCCTGCCCACATTCGGATCGATGGTACAAAAAGGAAAATTGGCCGAGGCAATACCGGCCTTGGTCAAAGCGTTAAACAGCGTCGACTTGCCGACATTTGGCAAACCGACGATACCGCATTGGATACCCATGGCAACTCCATAAACCAGAGACGGGAAACGCCAACCGAATGCCTGCACTCGTCTCGCATATCACGTCTGAATAGACCTAACCCCGTTCACAGCAACCCGATGTGTTGACCCCCTTCAGTGCCCCCCTACTCATCCATCTCCGGGCCTTATCTCGACAGTGTGCAGTTGTTGCATAGCCGCGTTGAACGCTCCCTCGAGCACTCGGGGCAATATATCCAAGGCCCGGCCCACCGCATCCAGCATGGCCCCCTCATCCTCCGCCGAAGGCCGACCCAACACCCACGGGGTGACCTGATCGCGTAGCCCCGGATGGCCGATTCCAAACCGCAACCGATGAAAGCGACGATCCCCCACTTGCTGGATGATGTCGCGCAAGCCATTCTGCCCGCCATGGCCCCCATCAAACTTGAGCCGTGCCACCCCCGGCGGCAGATCCAGATCGTCGTGCACAACCAAGCACTCGGCCAAGTCGTATTTCCAATAATTTATGGTTGCCAGCACTGCGCGTCCGCTATGGTTCATGAAAGTCATGGGCTTGAGTAAGCGCACTTCATGACCGCCGATCCGGATCCGGCAGGTTTCACCATGTAGCTTGCGTTCGGACACAAACCGCACCCCCTCAGCACGGGCCAAGGTATCCACCAGCCAGAACCCGATATTATGCCGGGTCCGCAAATATTCGGCCCCGGGGTTACCGAGGCCCACAATCAGTTTGATACCATGCATACGCAAAGGCGCCAAGCGGACCACCCCGGGTTCATTCAAGCGGCCCGGGATAGGACTCAGTCTTCCTTGGACTCTTCACCAGCCGTGTCATCGGAGGCTGCCGGTTCTTCACTTGAGGTGGTTTCTTCCTCAACTTGCACGCGGGCTTCTTTGGCCGCAACAACGGTGTGGTCGTGTTCCTTGCCGAGATTGAGTTCGGGAATTTCCACACCTTCCGGTAACACCAGATCAGACATGTGAATGACATCGCCCTTGTTAAGACCGGACAGATCCACCGCAATGTGCTCGGGAAGCTGGGAGGGCCGACAGGTGATCTCAATCTCGGCCATCTCGTGGTTGATCAGTACACCCGAAAGCTTCGAAGCAGGTGCTTGATCTTCATTCACGAAGTGCAAAGGAATCTGAACTCGCAGAATTCGATTTTCGTCAACACGCAGGAAATCAAGATGCAGCATCTGCTGCTTTACAGGGTGTTTTTGGTAGTCGCGCAAAAAAACCTTCTGCTTCTTGCCATCGACCGAAAGATCAAGGATCGAAGAAAAAAACCACTCACTGCGGGCCGCCAATAGCACGTCGTTATGGTCAAGCTGAATATTTTCCGGTGCCGTGACGCCGCCGTAAATGATGGCCGGGACCTTATTGGCACGACGCAGGCGGCGGCTCGCACCTCTTCCTGTGCCCTGGCGACCTGCGGCCTTAATTTCGTGATTAACAGTCATGTTGTTCTACCCTACAAAAAAAGCTGTCTTCGACAGCGAAGCCCCGCCGCGACCAACAGGGCACGAATAATCAGGGGTGAATCCCGACACATACTACCCACACCCATCCACAGTGCAGATAAAAATCGTTGCGATTCAATCGACGTACAGCGAACTCACCGACTCTCCAAAAGCCATACGCCGAATAGTCTCAGCCAACAGCTCCGCAACAGAGAGTTGCCGGATACGGCTACAATTCAGAGCCTGTTGATGCAAAGGAATGGTATCGGTTACCACTAATTCATCCAGTGCCGACGCCTCAATATTGGCTACCGCCGGGCCGGATAGTACCGGATGAACACAATAGGCTACCACCTTGCGAGCCCCTTGTTTTTTCAAAGCCACCGCCGCCGCACACAAGGTTCCTGAGGTATCGACAATATCATCCACCAGCACACAGGTCTTGCCTGATACGTCACCGATGATATTCATCACGATAGCTTCCCCCGGACGAGGACGGCGTTTATCGATAATCGCCAGGTCAGCGTCATCCAGGCGCTTGGCAATCGCTCGGGCGCGCACCACCCCACCGACATCCGGGCTGACCACGATCAGATTATCGCCAGCATATTTGCGCCATATATCCGCCAGTAATACCGGTGAAGCATAGACATTGTCGACCGGAACATCAAAAAATCCCTGGATCTGATCGGCATGCAGATCCACAGTAAGAACCCGATCAGTACTCGCCGAACTAATCATCTGCGCGGCCAGCTTGGCAGAAATCGGTACTCTTGACGAACGTGGCCGGCGATCCTGCCGGGCATAGCCAAAATACGGCAATACCGCAGTAATACTGGAAGCTGAAGCCCGCTTCAATGCGTCCACCAACACCAAGAGCTCCATGAAATTCTCTGCAGCCGGGGCGCAGGTGGGCTGCATGACGAACACCTCACTGCGCCGTACGCTCTCCTCGATCTCAACCTGCACCTCGCCATCCGAAAAGGTACTGACCAAGGCCTTGCCAAGAGGGATGCCGAGCTGATGCGCGACATCCAGTGCTAGGGGGCGATTAGCATTACCGGTAAACAGCATCAATCCACTGGGAGAAGTGTCCATGCCTTGGCCTTGGTTAATAAAATCGGTTAAATCAATGGCTGGGGCGGCAGGATTCGAACCTGCGCATGCCGGAATCAAAATCCGGTGCCTTAACCAACTTGGCTACGCCCCAACGAAAATTGTTCCATGACATCAAGCAGTGACGAATGATCCGCGCCACGCACTACTCGGGCCTTCCATGGTGCCGCCATGGTTCGGGCCGTCGCCTCGGATTCCATTTCCAGAAAAACCGTTGCCCCCGTACCGCTAAGTCGGGCGCGTCCAAACTTTCCAGCCCAATCAAGTGCGGCACACAATTCAGGATAGCGTGCTCGAACCACGGGTTCGAAGACATTATCCATCGCGGTCTCGGAAAGTAAGCCGGGTAGTTTCCTTGCTGGCGCATTGCGTGTCAATTCAGGTGCTTGGAACAGTGGTCCAGTGGGTACCGAAATACCCGGATCGAGCAACACATACCAACGGTGGGGTAACGATACCGAAGTCAGCCGTTCACCGACTCCTTCAGCTACGCTATTGTGACCACGGACAAACACCGGTACGTCTGCACCCAATTGCAATGCCAAGCTCGCCAAGGCCTCCACATCCAGTTTGCAACCCCATAGAAGATTGAGGCCAACTAGTACGCTGGCGGCATCCGAGCTGCCTCCTCCAAGCCCTCCGCCCAAGGAGATTTGCTTGTCCAGGGCAAGATCGACGCCACTTCCAAGCGCGTGGTGCCTTTGCAACAACCGCGCGGCACGAACCACCAGATCAACCTCCTCAGCCACCCCCTCGGCACCGACATGACGGACTACACAACCATCATCGCGGACTCGTAACCAAACCGTATCGCCCCATTCCAAAAAACGAAAAACACTTTGCAGCAGATGATAGCCGTCCTCACGACGGCCGACGATATACAGATTCAGGTTGAGCTTAGCGGGTGCAGGCCAGGCGCTCCAACCCGGCTCAGCCACAATTCTGGAGTCGAATTTGCCCATCACCTGCCGGACTTCGGCAAACTGTGCGACAAATGGTCGAGATGCCACTGTTCCACATACAAGCGCACCGAAAACGGTGGTTTGCGGGCGGTGATCCGGTGCGGCATTGATACCGGTCGGGTATTAGCGTCCCAGTCGCTGTAACGGACCTGCCAGCCGTCTTGATACAAGCTTGCAAGCTCACCATCAGGCGTAAAGCCAAGCTTGGCCGGTGATCCCACTGCGGCCAAACCCATGACCCAGGCGCGCAGTTCGGCAATCGGCACCCTCCAGCCCAGGGTGTTATTGAGCAGGGCCTCCGCATCAGGGCCACAGACTGGTTGCGGATGCAGTCCGGCCAAACAGGCCATTTGCCCTGGTACGGCATCGAGACTATAGCTGTGGCCGGTTATGGGGGCACGAACAACAAACTGAAAGCCACCTGGGCGATTATTCCAAGTGAAGCCACCGCTGCCACCTTGGCGGCCATTGGCAACCCCGATCCGCCCACTCAGACTCCAGGACTGGATCCTGTCTAGAGCCTGTACCCGGCGGGCTTGGGCGGCACGCTGTAGCCGCGTACCGGGACGCACCGGTAACGGAGCACAAGCGCTCAGGCCGATAACGACGAGGCCCAGCAACAGGGATGCATGCCAATATTTCATGTGCCGATCCGGGCCAGTGCCTTATTCACCGCGCGGTTATGAGGGTCAATCTGTCGGGCCTGTTGCAATATCTTGCGAGCTTCGGAAACCGCCCCCCGCTTCCATAGCACGATAGCTAAATGCGCACCAATATCAGCATTCCGGCTGAGTTTCCAAGCCTTACGCAAGGCCAATTCCGCCGTCTGGAGATGGCCAAGCCGATACTGCAACCATCCCCAGGAATCATTGACTGCGGCGCTTCCGGGGCGAGCCGCCAAAGCCCTGCTCAGTAGTTTTTCTGCTTCTGGAAGATCGCGTCCCGCATCGGCGAGGGTATAACCCAATGCATTGACAGCCTCCATATCATCGGGCTTGAGCCGTAATAGCCGGCGCAAATCACGCACTGCCGCATCGACATTCCCCACCTCGGCTTCAGCAACACCCTGCGCATACAGTAGTTTGATGTCGCCGGGTTTCAACAATAGAGCGCGCCGATAGACGATAATAGCCGCGGCATAATCATGGGCGCGCATCGCCAGCTCAGCCTGTAAAACTAAGCCACGACGGAAATTATCCGGGTTTTTGGTCTGTTCTCTGGTCAGCTCAATAGCCAACTGCATCGCTTTCTGGTAATGGCCGTCCTGATTCAACAGTACCGCCCGGCGGGTGCCCGCAAGAAAAGCTTGCGGACTGCTGCGGGGTACCTGGACATACCACCGTAACGCAGCAGCAGGCCGCTTGAGTACCTCAGCTAACTGTCCCAGCAGGAACAGGCTCTGGGTTCGTATGGCGGCCGGAGCACGGGCCAGTTCAGCATAGATCACGGCCAACTTGAGGTGATCATCCAGCTTGACGGCATAGGCGGCGCGCAAGCGAAAGGTCCGGGTATTCTGTGGTCCCTGAGCGAGCCAGCGCAAGGCGGCACTAAAATCGCCACGCTTAGCCAGTTCGCCGGCATAAGCCAGCCGCAAGGAGATATTTTTTGGATGGTATACCAGGCCTTTGCGTAACAGCCTATCAGCTTGCCCGGCACTGCCGTCGCGACGGGCCAACATGGCGCGCCATAAGTAACCCCGCGCATCTCCGAAGTGGGCAATTTCAGTATTGGCCAGATGCCGGGCAAAGTCATATCGACCCAATCTCTCGGCGAGCTGGCTGGTGGCCACCCAGATCTGACTGCGGTCGCCGGGTAACTGCATCGGCGTGGCCAGGGCTTCCAGTACAACACCCGCCAGCGCCCGATCACGGGCTAAAACCAGTACCCGAAAAACGGCCGCCCAATCACCATCACTACCGGGCCCACGCAAGTCACGCAGCGCACGAACCGCAGCCATTTTCTGTCCTTGCTGCAAAGCCAACCGGGCCCTGGCATCGGCCAACTCCGCCTGGCTGGCACCCAGAACCTGCCAACGCGCCAGAGCCGCTTGGGCCAAAGTGGCACGACCTATACCGATGGCCAGAGCAACCGTCTGGGCCGCCACTCGTGGATCCGATGAAGAACGCATTGCTTGGGCGTAGGCAGCAGCCGCCTCCTTGAGGCGATCTTGACGAAGTGCAAAATCCCCTTGTAACAACTCAGTCATGGTCTGGGCCGCAGGGGTAGCAGGCACTTGCATCGCAGCAAGTGGCTGAAGGACATGCGTTGAGGCGTTCTTGGCGCTAGGATAGGGTGACACGGTTGCACACCCACCCAGCACGATAGTAAGCATCACGCCAGATCGAAATGCTATGGATTGCCTACCTTTAAACTTGCGTAATGCACTCTGCACAATCTTCTCCCACTGAATCCGCACGATCCATCAGGATCGGGCCGCCTGTTCCAGTCTGTCTAGACGTAAAGTTTATCCGATTCCTGACCTACCCCCACTCATGACCTTGATCGCTTACGGACTCAACTACCTTACCGCTCCCGTTGCGCTGCGCGAAAAAGTTGCGTTCAACCCCGATGAACTGAAACAGGCGCTGTACAGCCTCGCTGACGCACCCGGGGTGGAAGAAGCTCTGATCCTCTCCACTTGTAACCGTACCGAGCTGTATTGTCGGGTGGCCCCGGAGGCTGAACTCATTCCAGCAGAATGGCTGCATGAACACCATTGCCTCAAGCGTGGCAAGCTGAACGAATTCTTGGTTAGCTACCGTGGTTTGGATGCGGTACGACACCTGTTCCGTGTAGCTACCGGCCTAGAATCCATGGTCATTGGCGAGCCACAAATCCTCGGACAAATCAAGGAGGCCTACCGTATCGCCAAGGCGGTAGGAAGTCTGAAAACTCCGATGGATCGTCTTTTGCAGAATACCTTTGCAGTAGCCAAACGGGTTCGTACTGATACCCGTATCGGTGCCAACCCGGTCTCGGTGGCTTATACCGCCGTGCGCCTTGCCGAACGCATGTTTATCAAACTCGAACAGGCCAACGTGTTACTGGTCGGTGCGGGAGAGACC
>CAJXGK010000003.1 GCA_913053815.1 uncultured Rhodanobacteraceae bacterium | reverse complement strand
TCATCAGCAAGCCGCTACTCAAGGCGAAGCGATGTCCTATCGATAGTGTCTTCATAAGTCGTAGTCTCCAACAAACCTGGCCGCGGCACGATGTAGGTGCCGGGTTCCTTTCGACGACTACTTTGACTGATACACCTGAACCGCAGCTTGCCGATGGATGGTGCAATGCGGCATGTCTGTTTGGGGGCTCTGGGTGGCTATCCACCGAAGGTAAGATGGAGGTCGCCCGGCAGGTTTTTGAGTTATGAGTAATGGTCTGAACCGCTGGGTAGCTCTAAAATCCGTAGCGAGTGGTTTGCGGTGCGGGCTAGGAACCAGGAGTAGGTGGCGGATGAGCAAACGCGAACCCCAACGTGGCGAGGAACATCGGGGTGTCTACCGGTGGGTGGAAGCTTGTCGTCTTCATCATCGCTAGGCGTATTAGTTGTGCCGGATTCACAGGAAAGATTAAAGTCGACCACGACAGGATCAAAAGATGAATGCTTATTTCGAGTCGGTTCTATAGAGCCAATATTGCTTGCCGAATCCGATGGGGCTGCGTAAGCTGAACACTCGTGCGGGTGTAGCTCAATGGCAGAGCTGTTGCTTCCCAAGCAACTGACGAGGGTTCGATTCCCTTCACCCGCTCCATTCGTGACCGGTGGGGTACCGGCTTGCAGATGAATGGCGGTATGGCTTATAGCCGCTTGGCCCCCGAACTACGGGAACTCCGCTTTTCTCTATATGGATGAAGCGGCAGACTTAAAGCGTTAAGCTGGCGCTCTACCGGGCGAGGGATGAATAGGTTGCGTCAATGAAACATCGGTCTGAATGGCTTCGGAGCGTCGTGGATAGCGTCACGACTTGTCACAAACCCGTAAAAATTCTACCCCATCGTTTCCATCCATCGCTACAATTCTCTTAGTCCGACTGAATACTTACTACAGTGGGTTTGCTGAAGGATCTGAAATTGAGACGGGAGATTACTTGCCATGCGCGTACTGGTCATTGAAGACAACAACGATATTGCTACCAATATCGGCGACTACCTGGAAGAGCGGGGTCATGTTGTGGACTTTGCAGGAGACGGGGTCACCGGCCTGCATCTCGCCATCGTGCATGATTTCGACGTGATCGTGCTGGATCTTACTTTGCCCGGCATGGATGGTCTGGAGGTCTGTCGCAAGCTGCGCCATGAGGCGGATAAGTCCACCCCAGTATTGATGTTGACGGCGCGCGATACGCTTGAGCACAAGCTTACCGGTTTCGATTCAGGTGCTGACGATTACATGACCAAGCCGTTTGCTTTGCAAGAGCTGGGCGTGCGAATTGAAGTGCTGGCCCGACGCAGCAAAGGGCCCAAGAGCCGGCTGCTCAAGGTGGCTGATCTCACCTACAATTTGGATGCACTAACTGTAAATCGTGCCGGTAAGGACATCTTACTTAATCCGATCGGCTTGAAATTGCTACAGGTGTTGATGGAAGCCAGTCCTTCGGTGGTGACACGCCACCAGCTAGAACAATATGTGTGGGGCGAGCAACTGCCTGATAGTGATTCCCTGCGTGTCCACATTCATGGGCTGCGAACCCTGATCGACAAACCTTTCGATAAGCCGCTGATTCACACCCGACACGGCATCGGCTACCGCATGGGCGATACGGATGCTTCCCTATCGGCGTAGGCTACGGAGCCGCATATTCCTGTCCTTTTCCCTGTTTGCGATCACGCTGAGCGTACTTTTTGCGGCCAGCGCGATGTACTTGCGCAACCGACTCGAAAATCAACTCATTGGTAATTCGCTGGAACGCAATATCAACAGCTTTGCGAACGCGTATTACAACAACCCTGAGACCCAGGGCTACCCACTGGAAAAGACCCGTGGTCACGTCTACAGCCAACGCAAATTTTCCAATGTTCCTTTCGCCTGGCGTGATCTTGACAACGGTGTGCATACCATCAAACAGGTCGAGCCGGACGGTTCGGTGCAGCAATATATGTTGGCGGTGCGCAAGGATCCTCATTACTGGTTTTTCGTGCGTTACGACAGCTCACAGATGTTGGAGAGCCAACAACAGCTGAAGTATGCCTTGATCGCCGCGGTGGGAGTGTTTGGGGCGCTGTCGGTGCTTATTGGAGCTTGGTTATCGGTGCGGATCATGAGCCCGGTTACTGATTTGGCCCGGCGTTTGCGAGCCCTGCGAAAAAGTGGCCGTTTGGAGCCCCTGGCGCCTCATTTTGCCGCTGATGAGGTTGGCGAAGTGGCCCTGGCTCTGGATGATTACGCCAAACGTCTGACCGAGCTGCTACAGCGTGATCAGGAGTTCAATGCCGATGTCAGTCACGAACTGCGTACTCCAATCGCAGTGATTGCCAGTACTGCCGAATTGATGCTCACTTCACCGAATCTGACGGCTAAGTTGAGCGAACGATTGAAACGAGTCGAGCGCGCCAGTCGCCAAGCCGCGGAAATTATCGACGCGTTGCTGCTGCTGTCGCGTGCAGAGCAGGGGGGGCAGCAGGTTCAGGATGAGAGCACGGATGTCGCGCAGATCGTTGCTAATGTGATCGATCTGCAGCGCCCTCAGCTTGGCAACAAACCGGTACGGGTTCATCTACAGCTTGAGTCGAGTTTAACCGTTCAGGCCCCGGGATCGGTAGTCTCCGTAGCGCTGGCCAACCTCATCGGTAACGCCTTCAAATATACTCAGGAAGGGGATGTTACGATTCGCGTACAAGAAGATCGGGTGTTGATCGAGGATTCCGGACCGGGCATTAATCCGGAGGATGCCAGCCGCTTGTTCGAGCGTGGAGTCCGGGGTGAGGGGGTAAAAGGCATGGGAGCCGGCCTCGGTCTGGCCATCGTGTGGCGTTTGTGCAACCTGTATGGCTGGCGGGTTCGACTGGCCCCACGCCCTGAGGGCGGAGCGGTGGCTATGCTGGAGTTTGCCAAAAAATCCAGTTAGCAATCTGTCGAGCGGGTGCTGATTGGGCCGTAATCATCGGTAACTTGATGGTCTCAGTTATCATAGCCACTTGTTTCTGTGTGGCGTGATGGTGAAATGATCAAAACCGACGTGGTTATTGTGGGCGCCGGTCCGGTAGGGCTGTTCCAGGTATTTGAACTGGGGCTGCTCGGACTGAAATCGCATTTGCTCGATTCCATGGCCCTGCCTGGAGGACAGTGCGTTGAGCTGTATCCGGACAAACCGATTTATGACATCCCCGGTTTACCGATGTGCGGTGCTCAAGAATTGATCGAACGCCTGCAGGAACAGATTCGCCCGTTCGAGCCACAATATCATCTCAGCCAGACCGTCACCCAAGTGCAGGTAGGTGCTAACGACCGTTTTGAAGTGGCCACTTCAGCAGGAACCGAGTTTGACTGCGCCGCCGTCATTATCGCCGGAGGGCTGGGTGCTTTCGAGCCACGGCGCTTGCATACGCATGGGGTGACCCAGCTCGAAGGGGCCAGTCTGCATTATCGAGTGCGTGAGCCGGCCATCTTTGCAGGTAAAGACCTGGTCATCGCGGGTGGGGGTGATACAGCCCTAGATTGGGCTCTGAATCTGGTCGAAATCGCCAACAGCGTAGTCTTAGTACACCGTTCACAGAAATTCCGTGCCGCACCGGCCAGCGTGAATCGCATGCATGCGCTCTGTAACGATTTGCGCATGCAGTTTCTCGAAGGAGAGGTGGTGGGTATCGATCATGCAGATACTGAACTCAACGCCGTCCGGGTGCGTAACCGTGCCGGCCTGATCAATCGTGTCGAGGCTGAACAGTTGCTGGTGTTTTGGGGGCTGCATCCCAAGCTCGGGCCGATTGCCCAGTGGGGTCTGGACCTGGATCGAAGTCAGATCCGTGTCGATACAGAGAAATTTCAGACCAGTGTACCGGGCATCTTTGCAGTCGGCGATATCAACACCTATCCCGGCAAGAAGAAGCTGATACTTTCCGGTTTTCACGAGTCGGCACTGGCGGCATTTGCCGTCAAGGCTCGCTTACAGCCAGGTATCAAAGTGCCTCTGCAGTACACCACCACCAGTCCTATCATGCACCAACGGCTCAAGGTTGAGCCGGAGTGTTCCGGGCTCGTTGACGCCGCCTGAGCTGGCGCACACTCAAGGCAAACATTCCCTGGCCGGGGTGATCTGCGCAGGGTAATCTCTAAAAACCTATTGCGCGAACTGATTGCGATGTCATGTGTTGGTTCGCTCCTCGCCTATCACCTTGATAGGTCTTGTCGCTCACTCACTCCACAAGACCTTGCACTCGGCCCACTGGTGACGGTTTTGAGAGGTTGCCTCAGGTCTCGACGGCTTCCAGCCAGCCATGTCGATCCGGGGTACTGCCGTCAAACAGGCCAAAAAATATTTTCTGTAAATGCTGAGTGACCGGCCCCGGCCGGCCCGGACCTACCGGTTTGCCGTCTACTGAACGGATCGGGGTGATCTCAGCGGCGGTGCCACACATGAACACCTCGTCGGCAAAATACAGGTACTCACGGGGTAGATTGCGTTCTACGATCTCGATTCCGTCGTCGTGGGCCAGCGTCATCAGTGAGTTGCGGGTGATGCCGTGCAAGATCGCGCTGGATAGCGGGGGGGTATGCAACACACCGTCAAGCACTAGAAATAGGTTCTCCCCGGCCCCTTCACTGAGTAACCCACTGGTTGCTACCGCGATACCCTCGCTGAAGCCAAGACGTTTGGCTTCACGAGCAATCAGTTGGCCCGAAAGATAATTACCGCCGGCCTTGGCTCCTGCGGGAATGGTGTTGGGAGCCGCCCGTTGCCAGGACGATACGCAGGCATCAATGCCCTGTTCCAGCACCCCTTCGCCAAGGTAGGCCCCCATGGCCAGAGCGGCTACCGCAACGTCAATAGGCGTATCAGCCCCTAGTTCGAAGCCTCCCAGTCCACGAAATGCGATCGGTCGTAGGTAGGCTTGAGCAAGGCTGTTACGGTGCAGCACTTCACGACAGGCAAGAGCAATCTGCTCGGGTGAATACGGGATGACGATGTCGTAGACCCGCGCGGAATGGAATAGGCGTTTGAGATGATCGGTGAGGCGAAAAATGACTGAGCCTTGTGGCGTATTGTAGCTGCGAATGCCCTCGAATACCGAGGATCCGTAGTGCAGGGCATGGGCCATCACGTGGGTGGTAGCCTCCGCCCACGGCTTGATTTCGCCGTTGTGCCAGATCCACTCAGGGTAACGCTTGCTCATGGTAATTATCCGAGCTGCCAAACCCTCATCATAGTCGGGATGGGACGCTCTATTCAGTATTCTGCGGCGCTGGCAGGTGGATCAATCCAGGCGATCGATGACGGCCTGAGTGGCCTGGGCTCGATTAAGCGTATAGAAGTGCAATCCGGGGGCTCCCCCTTCGAGCAGGCGGTGGCACAGACCCGCTACCACGTCGGCTCCCAAGGCCCGTATGCTTTCGGTATCGGCACCAAAAGCTTGCATGCGGCGCGTAATCCAGCGTGGAATCTCAGCGCCGCATTGTTCGGAAAAGCGTTGCAACTGGCTAAAATTGGTAATGGGCATGATCCCCGGCACAATCGGTACCTCTATGCCCAGTCCACGAACCTCCTCGACAAAGCGGAAATAGCCGTCAGCGTTGAAGAAATACTGGGTGATGGCACCGTTGGCACCGGCGTCGATCTTGGCCTGGAAATGGTGCAGATCGGCCTGTGCATCTTTGGCCTGAGGATGCACCTCGGGATAACAGCCCACCTCGATACGGAAGTGATGGCCGCTGTGGGCACGGATAAAAGCCACCAATTCCGAGGCGTAACGTAAGTCCCCCGCCCGGGCCATACCCGAAGGGAGGTCGCCCCGCAGCGCTACAATGCGCCGGCATCCCAAGGCTAGGTACGCGTCCAGCAATACGGTAATCTCCTCCCGCGTGCCACCCATGCAAGATAGATGCGGTGCCGTGTCTAGGCCTTTAGCCATCAGTTGTTTAACGGTTTCCGGGGTATAGCTGAGCGTCGAGCCGCCCGCCCCGAAGGTGACACTCGCATACTCGGGGCGCATCGCCATGAATCTTGGTAGTGAGCGCTGGAACTGGGCCCGTTGATCGGCGGTCTTAGGGGGGAAGAACTCCAGAGAGATTGAGGGCATAAAGAGGTATCCTGTGTAGACATCTTTCTATCAAGATGAAGAGAATAATGAGTGAAACCAATACCAGGCGCAAGAGCCGGACATTACGTCTTGCCCACATGTTGCAATGCAGACCTTGCCTATTTATTCATTCTCATCATCCCGGGCCCAGCCATGGAGCCCGGCGTGGACTCGTTATCATTGATGCCGAGCCGTTGGGATGCCGGTTGGTAGCCGAAATACCTTGCTGTTCATGCCCAACCCTTAAACCCCATTATCCTAGGTGCAGAGTGCCTGCAAGGTAGGTGATACCGCAGAGCTGTATTGGCTGGGTGTGGATAAGGGCCCCTTCCACTGGATTCCTGCTTATACGAATCGTGCAAGTCGTTGCCTGCCCACCTCCTTTACGTACCCGTAACGAGAAAGCCCGCTGCGGGTCATGTACCGGCGGAGTCCTAGGTTCAGGTTTCACGCACCACCAGCGATGTTGGAAGCATTTCGGAGTCTGGAGCTTCGCCCTTGATTAGGGCCAGTATCTTGCGCGCCAGCAAGGTGCCGCCTTCCTGCCAGTCTTGATGTACTGAGGATAAGGGGGGCAAGAAGTTCGCTCCCAGCGGGGTGTCGTCGTAGCCGATTACCGAAACATCTTGCGGTGTCGACCGGCCGAGCCGATCCAGGGTGCGAATCGCCCCCATGGCCAGCAGGTCACTGGAGGCAAAAATAGAATCAAATACGGCCTTGCGGGTGGTCAGGGATTGCACGGCATTCATCCCGGCGGCCATGGTGAATTCACTACGACGGATCAGCATCGGCTTGATGCCGTGGGTAGCTAGCACATCGACGAATCCATTCATACGATCGAGAATCTCGGGATGGCTAGGGTTGCCGATGAATACCGGATGGCACCGACCAATGGAGATGAAATGCTCGGCTACGATTGCTCCACCCTGACGATTGTCACTGCCGACGACGACGTGTGGGTCGCCCGTGGGTGACGCTCCCCAGACCGCCAAGGGTAGCCCCAGCTTGTCGAACTGCTGAACGGCATGTTGATGCACCCCTTGGCCAAGCAGAATCAATCCGTCGGCGGCCTGCACCGCCGCCGAGTTCGCATCGTGGCGTGTGGTCAGAAGAACGCTGTAGCCGGCAATGGATAATTCCTGGGTGATGCTGCCGAGCAGACGCAGAGGGTAGGGATCCATCATTGAGCGGTCTATAGAGGGTTTCATCTCGACAATGACGGCAACAGTATGGCTACGGCGCAGGCGCAGATTGCGGGCACTGACATTGAGCTTGTAGCCATGTTCGCGAGCCAATGCCTGGATGCGCTGGCGGGTAGTGGTGCTGACCAGGGGGCTGTTGGCCAGCGCGCGCGAAACGGTAATTTTGGAGGTACCCGCCATCTTGGCTAAGTCGGCCATGGTCAGGCCGGAGGGTACAGAGCCTTTTCCTGGTTGATCGTTCCGGCTCAAAAGATGCCCTCGAAAGTGGCTGGACTCGATCTGGCCATATCTGCGCATGATGGGTTGCTGCTCAACACAGTTTCCCTGCACTTAGGTTCTGCGTCAATGTTTACCGATACGTGTAGTTGGCGTTGCCATACGTAGGCGGATAAATACTCCTGATTAGCGCCGAACCTCAGCTAGCTGTCGCATGATTTGTGGCGTCAATGAGCAATGTTACGTCCACATTCGGAGTAAGTATCCCCGGTTTTACCAGGGATACTTACTCCGTTTTGAAAATGAGACCGGGTGGCCTTGCTGGGAGGCGATTCGCTTCATGATAGATGGATCACCATCAACTCGATGACATGGCCTGGAAATCAGCGGGATGTAGTGCGGCGATCTATTTTTCTGTCACGCCAATATTAGGAGTGGCTGCCTATATCTCGCGGCTCATCCGCGGCAAGCGCTGCCTCCATTTCCCGAACACCACCGTATCTTGGCCAACGGTATAACACCATGAAATAGGCGAGAATAAGCATATAAATCACCGCGTTACCAAACATGTTGCCGGGCATGCCAGTTTGACCATTGCTGTAAGGTCCGCCAAAAGCCTCCGCAGTTGACCAGATTGTGAATGAGAAAACCATGCCGATGGGTAACAGATAACGCAGGAGTTTTCCGGAAAGCAGACTCCAGGCGACCGTTACCTCCGTGGCGGCCGCAAGTAACCCGAAAAGTAGGGGATCGATGTGTGTGATGGCATTGATCCAAACCTGGATGTAATCGACCAACCAGGTGGGTTGGCCTTGCTGGGCCTCTGCCATATAGCGGACAAAGTGTGCCAGAAAATAGGGATGCCACTTAAACAGCGCGTCCCAAGCCCACAAGAAGCCGAGCATATTGCGGGCAGCATGGATCCACAGTAGCGTATGGTCGCGCACGGTGTGATCGGTCGGTGTCGACAGCGGCTGACTGATGCGCCAGCAGGTATAGGTAAGGATCATGGCAATGAGATAGGGCGGCGCAATGCCAGCATCGGTGCCGCCGTTGGCCGGATTGAAGCCCCCGCCGTGTTCGACGACGATCCACATGAATGTCAGGTAGCCGATGCCGATCCACAAGGCCGATCGCATGCCTTTGCCTGATAACAGTACTAAGGCGATGTAGAGGTCTAAGAGGACGATACCATTGCCGACGAGGTGTACGGGCCAAGATGAGAACGGTAACCCGAGAAAATGGGCAACGGCCAATTTGTTCACACCCGATGAAGCGGTCCAAGTGTCGAATAACCAGATAAGACCGAAGAGAATACGCAGTAAGCGAAACATTCGGGCCTGCATGGGTGTGACCGTAGGGGGTAGATGCCTGGGCGGTCGATGGTTGAAACCTAACCAGCGGAAAACAGTTTGTGTCTGTTTGGGCATGAGGGACCTCTTACTGATTGACTGATAGTGATTGGACCCTGGGTAGGTGTCAGGTCCCTTATGATTCCATAGCACTCAGGAGCTAGGCTCTGCTTCTAGTCCGAGAAGCTTTGCAAGACCTCTTTGAACAACGAGATCACGCATGAATCGGCACCTTCACGCCAACGCCACAAGGACACCGAAGATCCGTGCTTATATTCAGCCATCGACAGCCAGTCACCGGGGTTGGGTACGAGAACTGGGGCTCAGTGTTGACAATACTAAGGCGGAGATGTTGGCTTCATTAAGCCTCGCCTATTGAGGCGTATATGATAAACATTCAACTTAATATCAATGTCAAGAGGTTTATCGATTGGCCTTGAATATCAGCATGTTGTCGCATGATTTGCGGCGGTGATGGGTTAAGCTGGGATCCTCTCCACAGTCGAGGACCTAGTGATGTCGATCAATCTTATGCAATTTCAGCAGGGGCTGTCGATGGTCGAGTTCATGTAGTAGTACGGCATGGAAGCGAAATGTTACCGCGCTCTGCACTGGGTGCACTGGCCACAGGGCTTCCGTTGCCCGGCATGTGGGGGATCGGCGGCGTTCGCGCTTTCGTCGTGAGCGGCAGATGTATCACCCGTGCCGGTGGTGTCGGCACCTGACGCCCCTGCTCAGCAGCACGATCTTCGCGTCGACCAAGCTGCCTCTGACGATCTGGATGCTGGCGATCCACCTGCTGACCGCGACCAAGACCAACACATGGTGGCCCTGGAACTGATGCGGTATCTGAGAGTGAACGACGAGGTGGCCTTGAGGATCAAGCGCAAGGTCATGCAGGTCATGGCCGAACGTGAAGCGCCGCGCCCGTTGTCGGGTTTCGTACAAGTCGACGATGCCTATCTGGGCGGAGAGCGCAACGGAGGCAAGTCGGGGTGCGGCTCGGAGAACAAGCAGGCGTTCCTGGTTGCGCTACAAACCGATGAAACGCTGGAGCATCCAAGTTGTGCAGTCATCGAACCGGTGCGCAGCTTCGACAATGACAGTATCCAAAACTGGCCGGTGCATCATCTGGCCCCGGGCGCCGAAGTTTTTAGCGACGGCTTGTTCTGCTTCCGGCGCTTTGCTGATGCCGGCCATACGCACACCGTGCTGAAAATCGAAGGACGACGTGCCACCGGCAAAGTCCAGGGCGCATGCTGGGTCAATGTGTTGCTGGGCAATCTCAAACGCGCCATCAGCGGGCGCTACCACGCAATCCGGCAGGCCAAGTAGGCACGCTTGTATCTGGCCGAAGCCGTCTACCGGTCTAACCGCTGTTTTCGCCTGCGCGAGATGCTGCCGCGACCGGCCCGTGCGAGGGTGCTGTACAAACTGCATTCCGAGCCGTCCTTGTGCATGGCGAGTAATCAGCGTGGCTGAGTTTTGAGGCTAATCAGGTAAATACTTTTACCAACTAAATGATATCGATAACTTGATATCGATATCATTTAGTTTTAGGGTGCTGTCCAGCTATGGAGATAAACGTGTGGAAGAGCGACATTTGACATCGCCAGTAAGCAAGGCCGGTATTTCTCAAGAAACGCCGGAGATCGATCCATGGCGGCTGGTTCGGTATAAATGCGATCCAGCACATACGGCCCAGGAGGAAAGTTTGTTCGCGCTTGCCAATGGCACCTTAGGCGTGCGCGGCGGACTCGAAGAAGATGACAGTGCTAGTCACGGGGTGTTTCTGGGTGGGGTATGGGAACGCATGCCGATCGACTATCACGAACGTTTTCCAGGCTTTGCTCGCAGTAGCGATACCCGCGTACCGGTTGCAGATGGGACCCACATCCGTTTGCGACTTGGTGATGAAATGCTGGATTTGCAGCATGGCGAGCGGCTCGCCTTTAAGCGTGAACTGGACCTGCGTCAGGGTTGTTATCGCCAAGCTATGACGTGGCGAGCCTCGTCAGGAGCCATCGTAGAAATCATCGCTCAGCGCTTGGTGGCCTTGGAGATCCCAGGTTTGCTGGCCATCCGCTACCGGGTACATTCGGTGGATTATCGTGGTCCACTGACTGTGGAATCGGTGATCGAAACGGCTCCGCTGCCTAGCGACCACGGCAACGATCCACGCATCAGTACACGTACGGATGGTGGGTTGCACCTGTGTGAGACCGGTAGTGACGAGCAACTGGCTTGGTTGCGGCAGCAGACTACGTATAGCGGTATCCGGGTGGTTTGTGGCCAAGCCCATCGCCTATCCGGGAAAGGTTTAGAGTGCCGACACACGGGTCCGGTTGCCGAGGGGGTATCGCATACCTTGGTGGCCGAACTTGAGCCGGGAAGAACCATAGAACTTGAGAAATTCGTAGCCTATGCCTGGTCGCAACCGGATAGTGATGAGCCCGATGCCACGCTGCTGAACAAGGTACGTAACACGCTGCAAGATGCACGGACTGGGGGCTACCAAAGTCTTCAGGATGATCAGACTCGGATACTGGCCCACTTCTGGGATCGCGTGGATCTGGATGTAAGCGGTGCTCCGGACATTGAGCAAGCGCTGCGGCTAAATCTGTTTCACATCTATCAATCGACCAACCGGGATGGGTCAGGCAGCGTTGCCGCGAAGGGTCTAACCGGGATGGGTTACGAAGGCCATTATTTCTGGGACGCGGAGGTATTCATGCTTCCGGCATTGGCCACAATCACCCCAGAACTCGCCCGTGGGATACTCGAATATCGGTATCGCACCTTGGAACAAGCTCGTGCCCATGCGCGCGAATTGAACCACCCAAGCGGAGCCTTGTATGCGTGGCGAACTATCAGCGGTGACGAGTGCTCGGCTTACTTTCCTGGTGGCTCGGCGCAGTATCACATCAATGCAGCCATTGCCTGGGCCGTTCGCCGTTACGTCGACGTTTGTGGGGACGAGGTATTTCTGCGTGAGTACGGTGCGGAGATGTTGTTCGAAACGGCACGCATCTGGATGGATATTGGTCATTTTAATCCGCGCCGTGATGGGGCTTTCTGCATCCATGAGGTGACCGGTCCCGATGAATATACGGTTCTCGTTGACAATAATCACTACACCAATCGTATGGCCCAAGCTCATCTGTTTGATGCAGCGCGGACGGCAGAGTGGCTGGCGGATACCTATCCCGATGCCTACGCCGCTTTGGCGGAGCGTATCGGTCTGCAGGCGGAGGAGCTCAGGCAATGGCGGCATGCCGCCGAGGCTATGTATCTTCCAGTAGACGAAAGGTTGGGAATCTTTCCTCAGGACGACACCTTTCTCGACAAACCGCGATTAAGCCGGCAGGCGAGCGCAAAACGTCCGTTGCTGCTGCATTTACACCCGTTGACCATTTATCGTCATCAGGTCTGCAAACAAGCCGATACGGTGTTAGCGTTGGTGTTGGCGGGCGGGGCGGTGGATCAGCAAGCCAAGCGACGCAATCTCGAATACTACGAAGACGTCACGGTGCATGACTCGACGTTGTCGGCCTCGACCTTTGCGGTACTTGCTGCCGAGGTCGGTGCGCTCGACAAGGCCTACAAATATTTTCTGGAGAGTTTGCGCGTCGATCTGGATGACTTGCACGGCAATGCTGCGCACGGGGTGCATCTGGCTTCGATGGCGGGTAGCTGGTTGGCCCTGACCTGGGGTTTCGGTGGCCTGCGCGTACACAGCGGACAGCTGCAGCTCACCCCCCGGTTACCCCCCGAGTGGCAGAGTTACCGGTTCGGCGTGGTGTGGCGTAATACCCGCTTGCGGGTAGCGGTTGATACAGCGGGGGTGACCTACAGCCTGCTCGACGGCAACGCCATCGAATTCAACCATGCGGGGGCTACCCAGCACCTGCATAGCGGACAAACCTTACACTTCCCATCCCTCAGCCTGTCTCCCGTCGAGTCCCCTACGCAGCCCCTTCAGGCAGTAATTTTTGATCTTGATGGAGTGCTCGCCGATACGGCAGTTTTGCATCAGGCCGCCTGGCAGTCACTGGCTACGGAGTTGGCAATTCCCTTTGCTCCCAGCCAGGCTGAGCGCATGAGAGGTCTCGATCGGCGGGCTTCCCTGGCGATTCTTCTGGAGCATGTCAAGCGGCCCTATAGCGAAATAGAAAAACAGGCTCTGAGTGATCGTAAAAATGCGTCTTACCAGGCCCTGATCAAGCAGCTTGGACCCCACAATCTGCTGCCGAACGCACGCGCTGCTATCGAAGCGGTACGAGCAGCAGGACTCATGGTGGCGTTGGCCTCAGCCAGCCGTAACGCACCCGAAATTGTGCGTAAATTGGGCATTGCCGAATTGTTTGATTACATAGTGGACGCCGCGAAGATCGAACATAGCAAACCGGCCCCGGACATCTATCTCGATGCCGCTAAAGGGTTAGGAGTGCATCCTAATGCCTGCCTTGGCGTGGAGGATGCCGTGGCTGGGCTGGTCAGCATCCGCGCCGCCGGTATGTCATCGCTGGGTATTGGTGATCCGCAGATTCTAGTGGATGCCGATGCGGTCCTGACGACGCTTACCCATTTCGATCCAATCGTTTTCATGGCCGGGCAGGCATTACCTGCTCGGCCTACCCAGGTCTCTGCGAAGCAGAGAAGTAACGACAGTACTGATCCAAAGGTGGAGGAATGAACATGAACAGAAAACTATGCAAACGGACTATCATGTCCGTGGCCATCGTATCGGCACTGCTGTCAGGTACGGTCCTGGCCCAGGAGGCCCCGTCGACAGCAGCGAAGTTTGCCGTGGCAACTAAAACCCCGGCAACCAAGGCCAAAGCAAAGGCCCCGAAGAGTACGCAGACGCTGAATCAAGTCGTGGTGACCGGTGCGCCGACCTTTCTCGGGGTGAAACGGATCAACGCTAGTTTCCAGATCACCACAGCGGATCAGTCGAAGATCCGCATGGCCATGCCCTCCAGTGCGGCCGACCTGCTGAAGATTGTACCGGGACTATGGGTTGAATCGAGTGGTGGTGAAACCGGTGCCAACATCGAGATTGCGGGTTTCCCGGGGGGGAGCGATGCGCCCTATGTGACGGTGGAGCTCAATGGTTCACCGATTTACGCAGCTCCAACTCTGTCGTTTATGGCGAACGACTCACTGTTTCGTATCGACGATACCGTGCAGCGAGTCGAAGTCTTGCAGGGGGGGCCTTCGGTGATCTTCTCCAATGGCCAGATCGGTGCTACGGCCAACTATATCCTCAAGCAGGGGACGGCCAAGTCGACCGGAAGCGTTGGCTACACCGTTGGAACGCATGGCTACTATCGTCTCGACGGTTTCTATGGCGGTAAGATTTCCACTGGCTGGTATTACAGTATCGGTGGCTTTTACCGTACCTCCAACGGCATTCGCAGCTCGCAGTTTCCAGCCGATCAAGGTGGTCAGTTGACGGCCACTCTGTCGCATGATTTGGCTGACGGTTCAGTCATGTTCTATGCGCGAGTCCTTAATGACAAGAATCTATTCATCACGGATGTGCCCCTGGTCACGACCAACAACGGTAATAGTGTCTCGGCCTTCCCCGGATTCAATCCCCTGACCGGAACGTTTGCCGGTAACGCGATGCGCCTGGTGAACATTCAGGTGACGCCGGGCAATCCACCGGGCACCATCAACGCCAATCTCGCTAACGGGCGTGGTGCCAATATCCATATGGTTGGCTCGAATTTGGATCTGTATTTCGATAACGGTTGGTCGTTCAGCAATAAATTCAATTTCACCGGCGGAGATATGCCGACGAATGCGTTGTTTAACAACTTCTCGCCACAAACCCTGAGCGACTTTACCGCCACCACGATGACTGCGGCCAACGCTAATTTGAGTGTCGTGGCCGCAGCGGGTGGCTTAGCTACCTCAGCCACCGCGACCTATGTCAATGGTGGAGGAGCGGTGAATCCGAATCAAGCGGTGGCCTCACTCGGATTTTGGGTGGTGAACAAAAAGATCCGTTCGCTGACCGATGAAGCACGGATCAGCAAAGAAATCTTCCCAGGCAACACGCTAACCTTCGGCAGCTACCTGGCCAGTTACTCATCGAACGATACCTGGTACCTGGGCAACAACATGCTAGTGACGGCGACACCCAATGCCCAGTTGATCAATGTAACCCTCAATAATGGTGTTCAAGTAACCCGTAACGGTTTTCTAGGCGGTCCTTTCTACGCACTGGTCGATTCCTATACTGGTCGCAACATCGCTGGATTTCTGTCCGACCAGTGGAAGATCAATCGCTGGCTGCTTGATGCAGGGTATCGGTCAGAGAACCAGTCGGTTAACGGCTCGGTTTCTAATGCCACGAATGTTGACCTCGATGGCAACCCACTGACTCTCTATAACAACAATACCTCGGTGACCAATGGTAGCTTTACGCCGTCAACTTACCATGGTACCCGTGGATCCTGGACTCTGGGTGCAACCTATGCATTGCAGCCGAACATGAGCGTGTATGCGCGCTATAACCAGGGTGTGCATTTCCCCGGTTTCGATGATCTGCGCAGTGGCCAACCGCAGGTACAGAAGATCAAGAACTTTGAGGTAGGCTTCAAGATGATTGGTTCCGACTGGTACACCAGCATCACCGCATTCCGCAGGCTATTCAGCGGCGTCCCGTTCCAACAGTTCACGGCGACCGGCCAGAATGTGACCAGCGTTTATGGAGCGAGTTCCCATGGCGTGGACTTTACCGCGCATTGGTCGCCGGTTGAGAATTTTGCCATGGATCTGACCGGGGACTGGCAGAACAGCAAATACGAGCACTATTCTTCGGCTGGCACGGGTACCCAGGCCGGTTATAACTACATCGGCAATTTTTTACAGCGGCAGCCGAAGTTCCAGTTTCGTTTCACACCAAGCTATCGGATTCCGACGCAATGGGGCGACGTGATGCTGTTTGCGACCTATAGCCACGTGGGTTTCCGCTATTCGGATATCGCCAATACTCAGCCACTACCGGCCTATTACATGCTTAATGCCGGGGTGATTGCGAATGTCGGTAAGCATCTGCAGTTTCGACTGGAGGGTAGCAATCTCACTAATCAGTTAGGACTGACCGAAGGCAATGCCCGGGTCACCAATTCAGGTATCGTCAATGGTTTGGAAATGGCCCGCCCGATCTTTGGACGGCAGATTCGTTTCCAGGCTCGGTACAAGTTCTGATCGGTTGCTACAAAGTAAGACCCGGAGGTAGCGTGGCTACCTCCGGGAGACCAGTGCAATCTCGAACCCTCCATGCGAGCCTGGTAGGTCTGGGCATGCCGAAGTTGTTTGTCGTTTTACGAGCCATGACCTTATGACCCACGCTCCCGTGTTGCTATCGAAAGACCGGTTACTGATCCTGATTTCGATGGCCTTGAGCTACATGATCTATGCAGTTTTGTTGAATAGTGTCGGCACGGTCATCCTGCAGTCGATCCAGAGTTTTGGTATCAGCAAAGAAAGCGGCAGCATCCTTGAGGCCAGCAAAGATCTTTCTATTGCCACCGTTTCGTTTGTGACCGCATCTTATCTACCCCGACTAGGATATCGTCGGGCGATGATCCTGGGCCATGCGCTGGTAGCTGGGGTGTGTGTGTTGATGGCGGAGTTTCCAAGCTTCCATATGGCCGAACTCCTGTTTCTGGTCATCGGCATTACCTTTGCCCTAATCAAGGTGAGTGTGTATTCATCCATCGGTTTGTTGACGTCTGACCGGCGCCATCATGCCAGTCTGATGAATGTGCTTGAAGGGCTATTCATGATCGGGGTACTCGGCGGCTACTGGTTATTTAGTGCCTTTATTAATCCTAAAGCACCAGCAAGCCTGGTCTGGGTGCATGTGTACTGGGTGATTGCAGGGGCCTGTGTGGTAGTGATCGCCACCCTCAGCCTGGCGACGCTGGACGAATCCGCCGCGAAACGCAAGCCAACGCAACCGGGTGGTGCTTTTGTGGATATGCTGCGGCTGCTTAGTAAACCCGTGGTCTACACATTTATCGTCTCGATCTTTCTCTATGTGCTCATCGAACAAGGACTGGGTACCTGGCTGCCAACCTTCAATCGCCAGGTCCTGCATCTACCGTCCGCGCTGAGTGTGCAGATGGCCAGCATCTTTGCCGGGGGGCTGGCACTGGGGCGGCTCCTAGCCAGCTATGTGTTGCGAAGAATGTCTTGGTATCCACTGCTCAATTTCTGTCTGCTGGGCATGGCTGTGCTGGTGTTGCTGGTGTTGCCCCTAGCCTCGCACGTGCATGTACGCGCAGATGACACCTGGTTCAGTGCCCCTTTTGTGGCGTATATGTTTCCCTTGATCGGGCTGCTGATGGCCCCGATCTATCCGGTGGTTAATTCAGTCATGCTGAGCACTCTTCCGATTGAGCGACAGGCTTCGATGACCGGGCTAATCGTAGTGTTTTCCGCACTAGGTGGAACTTTGGGCTCGTTTATCATTGCCTTATTATTCACCCATATTGGTGGCAATGTTGCTTTCTACATGACCCTGGTGCCCATGGCCGGCATTGCTGTGGCCCTGTATATCTTTCGCCGGGAGACCCACCTGCCGGGCTGAGTCTACCCTTGCTCCGGTGATAGGCACGGTGAAGCACGCCCCCAATATCAGGCCGTGCGTGCCACGGTGAGGTCGAGCTCCTGCATCATGGTTTCGCGCATATGGAACTTCTGCACCTTGCCGGTGACGGTCAGCGGATAACTATCTACGAAGCGGATATGGCGGGGAATTTTGTAATGGGCGATGCGGTCTTGGCAGAAAGTGCGAATGTCCTCATCGCTCAGTTGTTGATCCTCGCGGAGTCGAATCCAGGCGCACAGTTCTTCACCGTATTTCGGGTCAGGCACGCCGAACACCTGCACATCAAGGATCTGCGGATGAGTGTAGAGAAACTCCTCAATTTCACGGGGATAGATGTTTTCGCCGCCGCGGATGACCATATCCTTGATGCGGCCGACGATATTGGCGTAGCCCTGCGCATCGATAATAGCCAGATCGCCGGTGTGCATCCAGCCGGCGGCATCAATGACTTCGTGACTGCGTGACGCATCGTTCCAGTAACTCAGCATCACCGAATAGCCGCGAGTACACAGCTCACCGGTGATGCCGCGTGGCACGATGTGACCTTCAGTATCGACGATCTTCACTTCGATATGTGGGTGAACCCGACCTACGGTACTCACCCGACGTTCTAGCGGATCGTCCGGGGTGGTCTGGAAACTCACCGGACTGGTTTCGGTCATCCCGTAGGCGATGGTGACATCGCGCATATGCATGGCGTTTACCACCCGGCGCATGATTTCGGTCGGGCAGGGTGACCCGGCCATGATACCGGTGCGCAGCGAACCCAGCTCAAACTCGTTGAAGCGCGGATGGTTGAGTTCGGCAATGAACATGGTCGGCACCCCATGCAGGCCCGTGCAGCGTTCTTCGGCCACGGTTTCGAGTGTAGCCAGGGGATCGAACCCGGCACCCGGAATGACCATGCAACTACCGTGGGTAATGCAGGCCAGGTTGCCCAGCACCATACCAAAACAATGATAGAAAGGGACCGGAATGCATAGCCGATCCTGTTCAGTCAGGCGCATCGCCTCGCCGACAAAAAAGCCATTATTGAGTAGATTGTGATGGGTTAGCGTGGCCCCCTTGGCCTGGCCGGTGGTGCCCGAGGTAAACTGGATGTTGATCGGGTCATCGAAATTGAGCGTGGCCGCGATCTGGTTCAGGAACTCAGTCGATTCCGCCGTCACCGAATCCAGCAGGGTGTTCCAACCTAGTACCCCGGCTTCGCTGGTATCCTCCAACAGCACCACGTTGCGCAGCTCCGGCAGATGCTGCGCGTGCAACGCACCGGGTGCGGCGTCGCGCAGTTCCGGAGCCAGCTCGCGCAGCATGGCTAGATAGTCCGAATCCTTGTGCCGTCGGGTCAGCAACAGCGCTGCGCAGTCGGCCTTATTCAAGGCATAGGCGAGTTCATGGGTACGGTAGGCAGGGTTGATATTGACCAGGATCAGCCCCGCCCGGGCGGTAGCGAATTGGGTCAGCACCCATTCGGCACAGTTCGGCGCCCAGATCCCGACCCGGTCACCCGGTTTCAGACCTCGTGCCAGCAACGCCGCGGCCAGTTGCTCCACAGCGCGCCCCAACTCGGCATAGCTCAGGCGCAGGTTTTGTTCACGTACCACCAGCGCGGGCCGATCGCCCCAGCGTTGCACCGCCCGATCCAGAAACCCACCAATCGTGGTACCGAGCAAAGGCGTGGGACTGGCACCGTGCACATAACTGGCCAACAAACCCGAAGGAGCGGCAAGCAACTAAAGATATGCGACAATACGCGTCACGCGCTCGTAGCTCAGCTGGATAGAGTACTGCCCTCCGAAGGTATAAGCCGTTCATGTAAAATAGGTGAATAGAACAAGTCAAAGCGCTCGTAGCTCAGCTGGATAGAGTACTGCCCTCCGAAGGCAGGGGTCGTGGGTTCGAATCCCGCCGGGCGCACCATTTCAAGTATTTAAAA
>CAJXGK010000002.1 GCA_913053815.1 uncultured Rhodanobacteraceae bacterium | reverse complement strand
AACTGGCGTACTCCAACGCTCACGGCCCGATCAATACCGGCATTACCGCCGCCGTCAAATGGCTGCTTGTCGACTGTCCGGGTCAACCCCAACAGAAGTATCCAATCGTCATGCCACAAAGTGATGGCCCCCAACTGTCTACGACCGTCACCTTCAAGGTAGCCAACACTACGCGATGTCGCTTTGCACTGCAGCAGGGCTTTAATATGAGTTTTCTGAGCCGCTTTGCGCTGTACACCGGTGGCCAGGGTGGTGCCACGGGACCGCTGAATGCTGCCCGGATTGACGCCCTGCAGATCCACCCGCTACCGGAAGTTCACCCGTGACGTCCCAGCGCAAACCGGAGCTGTCGTTCTGGCAGATCTGGAACATGTGCTTCGGCTTTCTTGGCATCCAGTTCGGATTCGCCCTGCAGAATGCCAACGTCAGCCGCATCTTCCAGACTCTGGGGGCGAACGTCGCGGAGATTCCGATCCTGTGGATTGCCGCACCGCTGACCGGGCTGATCGTGCAGCCGATTATCGGCCATTATTCCGACCGTACCTGGACCCGCCTGGGTCGCCGCCGGCCTTATTTCCTGGTCGGTGCCGTGCTGAGCACACTGGCCTTATTGGTCATACCTAATTCGCCGCTGCTGTGGTTTGCAGCGGTAACGCTGTGGATCATGGATACCTCATTCAACATTTCCATGGAACCGTTCCGGGCCTTTGTCGGCGACCAGTTACCCACCCGACAGCGCACCTTAGGGTTTGCCATGCAGACCTTTTTCATCGGTGTCGGGGCGGTGGTGGCCTCCTTGTTGCCATGGCTGTTGGCCCACTTCGGGGTAGCCAATGTGGCGGCCAGTGGCAGCATTCCTGATACCGTCAAATACGCCTTTTATTTCGGTGGCTTAGTACTACTGGGAGCCGTGCTGTGGACGGTTTTTTCCAGCCGTGAATATCCGCCGGAGCAGCTCCGCGCATTCAGTGAGAATATGCCCATCACCGGCGTGGATATCCATGCCGGCCAGGCCCTACGCACGGGTGGACTCTGGCTGCTAGCGGGCGCCATCCTGATCGGGCTCATTGCCTGGTTCAATTTACGAAAGGAGATGTACCTGCTGGCCGCCGGACTGCTGGTCTATGGCGGAGCCCTGCTGTGGCTGGCCCACCAGTGTCGTAAAAGTCCCAACCCGGAACGTAAGCCGAGCATGTTCGCCCAAGTTATGGGCGATCTCTACACTATGCCTGAGGCCATGCGGCGCCTAGCCTGGGTGCAGTTCTTCTCCTGGTTTGCTCTGTTCGCGATGTGGATCTACACCACCCCGGCGGTAACCCAGATGCAATTTGGCACCACCGATGTACATTCCCTGATCTACAACCAGGGCGCCAACTGGGTTGGCGTACTATTCGCCACCTATAACGGTGTCGCTGCCGTGGCTGCCGCCATCATTCCCTTGCTGGCCCGTCGGCTGGGCCTGCGCTGGACGCATCTGATCAATGTCTGGCTGGGTGGATTGGGGCTACTTTCTATCCTGCTGATCCGCAACCCGCACTGGCTATTGCTTTCTATGATTGGCGTCGGCTTTGCCTGGGCCTCAATCCTGTCGTTGCCCTATGCCCTGCTGTCGGACAATCTACCCACCGAGAAGATGGGCGTGTACATGGGCATCTTCAATTTCTTCATCGTCATTCCGCAACTGCTCGCCGCCAGCGTGCTGGGCATGCTGTTGAAGGTGTTTTTCCACAGCCAACCGATTTTTGCCCTGCTACTCGGAGCGATCAGCCTATTTCTGGCCGGCCTGTTCGTGTTGCGCGTCGCCGAACCCCAGGCTAAAGAGGCCTCGTAAATTACGGGGCGCCGCACGATTGCCGGACCATCAACCTGGGTGGAATTTTGATACTCTCGGCGTGGCCGTCATCAATCAAACCGAGTAGATTCTCCACCAGCAATTCGCCGGCACGCTGGGTGTCTTGCAGTACGGTGGTCAACGCCGGTTGCACGAATCGAGCCATTGGAATGTCATCGAACCCCACTACCGCTACCTCATCGGGGACCCTGAGGTCATGTTCGTTGAGAGCGCGTATCACGCCAATCGCAATCAGATCACTGACCGCAAATACCGCATCGAAAGACACCCTGCGAGCCAACAGTGTGCAGGCCGCTTCATAACCGGACAATTCGGTGGAAATGGCATCAACCTGCAGGCTTGAGTCGGGTTTTTTGCCAATTTTGCTCAGCGCCGCGGCATACCCGTGGTAGCGTTCCAGAAATTCCGGAGCGCGCAACGACACATCACCGATAAAAGCCAATCGCCGTCGTCCCATGCCAATCAGGTGTTCGGTAATCATTTGCCCACCCCGCAAATTATCACAACCAATCGACACCCCGGGCTGCTCCGGTAACACCGCCCCCCAGCGCACAAAATGGGTACCCTGCTCGACTAACGTATCCAGCTTGCTGCGATAGGCCAGATAGTCGCCGTAACCTAGCAAGATGATGCCGTCGGCCTTGTGGCTGTCTTCATAATCGGCATGCCAGTTGCGCGACAACTGCTGAAAGGAAACCAGCAAATCGTAACCATGTTGCGAACACGCCCGGGTTATTGAACCCAGCATCGACAGGAAAAACGGATTGATGTTGGAATCATCAACCGTGGGATCCTCGAACAATAGCAATGCCAAGGTACCTGAATGCTGAGAGCGCAGATTAGAGGCATTCTTATCGACCTTGTAATTAAGCTGTTTGGCGATGGCCAGAATCCGTTCACGAGTCTCCGCATTGACCATCGGGTGGCCACGCAAGGCCCGTGAAACAGTCGACTGCGATACGCCCGCCAAATGAGCGATATCGAGTGAATTGGGCTTTCCCTTGATCTGCATGCGCTTCGCTGTCTACCCTCGATACAATGAGTGTACGCCTAGTCCCACCATGCACGTGTTGCACTCAATCGGCAAGTAGGCATGAGTCCACACCCACCCCATTGTGGCATTATCTTGATTTCGGCAAGCCTTGGTGGATATGTTTGTCCTGGTACATGCGTCGATCCGCAACGGCATACAGGGCATCCTCATCAGCACCCTCTTCAGGGCAAAAGGCCATACCGACACTGACTCGTAACGATATCTCCTCATCGCCGACCCGCAGCGGCAGCTGTAACACGCTTTTCAGTTTCTCCAGAAGCGTTTTCAAAGCGTTGCGATCACGCATGCCTGGCAATAGCACCGCAAACTCATCCCCCCCCATCCTGGCCAGTACATCGGTTTCTCGAAAAGAACGGTGCATACGCTGCGCGACTTTTTGTAGAACCTTGTCACCAACGACATGCCCCAGGCGATCGTTGATCTGTTTGAAACCATCGATATCCAGGACCAGCAGTGCGAAGGGCCGACCGACCGAAGATCGCTGGATGAACTGCATAATTCTCGAAGTAAAATGGCGTCGATTGGCCAGGCCGGTCAGTGCATCCTGCAACGAAGCCTGTTGGGCCTGATGCATTTGCTCCTCCAGCAGGGTCACAATCATGCCGGTAGCCACCAGATATTTGGGTAAATTCCATACCTCACCACTGATGTGTACGTGTGGCAACCACAGTTCAAACATCATTCCCACCGGGAAAACCAAGGCCCAAGCAAGAATACTCAAGGTGGTGAACGTGACCCCCACCGTAACTCTGAGAACCCGTACTCTGAAAACAATGGCCGTCGCCAGGTAGTGCCAGAACAACAGCCAGACCAATGCCCATTCCCATTGTTTCCACAGGAACAAGAGGGCCTGAATGGAATAGACCAACACAATGAACGTATTGCGAACCATACGTTCCATTCGGTCATGGCGGCGCTTACCACCGCCAAACACCCACAGCGAGGTAAGCATGCCGGCCAGGGCCAGCATGACATACCAAACCGGGGAGCCCAGCCCATAAATCAGAATTATACAAACTACGGTATCGGGTAGCGCGCTGAACATAGCCCTCAACGCACCACGGGAACCACGAACCACCATCTCATTACCCGCCCAGATGAAAGCAACGCTGGTCAGTAGCAGCATGACGGTCGAAACCGCATACGCTGCGTCAACACCGGTATGAATGTTGGTCGCAATAAATTCAGCGGCAAAGTGAATCAGGACAAAAAACCAGCCCACCAACCAGTAACGCAAGCGGGCCTGGGGGTTCTGCCGAAGCAGCGAGGCAAAGACCACCAGCAATCCCGCTATGGCTACAAAATCAGGCGCAAGTTTAAAATCCATTGTTAGACCTAACCCTCATTTTCTCAGCCAGAAAAACAAGCCATACATAACCCTGCGTCATATTTCGACACAAATTAGCCATGACGCCCGCCAACTGATAGGTTTTTCCGTCCCATAGCCTTGATCTCTCTTCTTCGTGCTATTTCAAAAACACTTTTTACCCTGTTCGTGCAAGTAGACCCTTCCAGATTATATAAACACATCAACTATCAAGCATATTTGATGTCAAATTATTAATTTTTAAGGTTCCCCAAGCTAAAAATATAAATATGTAAGATATCAATTATTTTTCGTACTTAAAAAGTATAATGGAGTTATCGGAGATACTGTTCCGCAAGCACAGCAACTCAGCGGTAACATCCAACCGATACCGCATATCAATATACCCATATCACAGCATAAAAATTGCAAGGGGAATGATGACTACGACACCCCTCACTAGCGGATGCATCCAGCGGGTAGATCCAATCCCACTCAGCCAGCCGCAACCCGCACTGACCCGCATATAAAGAGCCAAATAGCCCCGATAAATCCACGTTGTGGGCTTCTGATTCACGATATCCCCAGCCCCCGAGTTCGACCGTTATTGGGAAAATTTGGTGTTTTTTCGGATTGCCGTTCGGTAAGAACAACACTTTACCGACGATCTTCCGAAAATATCTGTCGTGGCACGTCTGTTATGTGATCGCGTACCCTGTGGCGCCGGATCAATGCTGGGCCAGTCTGACTTTTCTGCATACCGGTTAGCCGAGTATTGCGAGGATGTCTGTTTCGGCGACATCGGTGACCATCTCAGCTTGGCCTACGCCATGCCACAGGATCAGGCGCAAGTGACCCCCTTGATTTTTTTTGTCCAGACGCATGTGCTGAAGCAGGGTTTCCGCATTAAGTCCCGGGGGGGGCTCCAGGGGAAGATGCAATGCCGCCAAGAGCTTGCCCAGCTGTTGTTCATCCTCAATCCGGGCCCAACCTAGTCGGGTTGATAATCGGGCGGCTTGCAGCATGCCAATGGCTACGGCCTCACCATGCAGCAAATGACCATAACCGGTGGTGGTTTCCAGAGCATGGGCAAAACTGTGGCCAAAATTCAGCAGGGCCCGTTGGCCCTGTTCAGTGGGATCTTGGGCGACGATTGCGGCTTTGTAACGACAGCTGCGAGCGATGGTCTCAGCGAGCACTTGTGGGTCACGTTCCTGCAAAGCATGACTGTGTATGGCGAGCCAATCCATGAAGTCGGCGGCAAATATAGCCCCATACTTCACGACTTCGGCCAGTCCGGCCAGGTATTCACGTTCGGGTAGAGTGGCCAGCGTGTCGGTGTCGATCACCACCCCACGCGGTTGATGAAATGCCCCGACCAGGTTCTTGCCTGCTGGCAGATTGACCCCCGTCTTGCCACCTACCGAGGCATCGACCATCGCTAACAGGGTGGTGGGCAGGGGTAGAAAATCGATACCGCGCATCCAACTGGCTGCGGCGAATCCGGACAGATCACCGATGACCCCGCCACCCAAGGCGATCACACAGGCATCGCGATTGGCTCCCAGTGCCGATAAGGCTTCGTATACCTGCCGCACATTGGCCAAGGTCTTGCTGGGCTCTCCCGCCGGTAGGGTCAACTCGGACCAGCTCAATCCATCCAGGCCGGCATACAGGCGTTGGGCGTAGAGCGGGGCAACGTTCGTATCGCTGACCAGCAGAACATGTACGCCGCGAAGATAGCTACGCCACAGTGCCGTGTGCTTGAGTAGTCCGGGCCCGATGTGTAGGGGGTAGCTGTGTTGACCAAGGGTGACATCGATGCGCAGGGGAGTGTTCACGTAACAGGTTCCTTACCGGGAAATTGCCAGCGTTGTGCAAGTAGCGCTAGCGCGCGAGTCTCAGTACCGATGGGCAAATCGGAACCTACTCGTAGTGTGCAGTCGGCCAGCCGCTGGTAAATTGGGTTGCGCTGTTGGGATAGCCCCTGCAACCGCGCCATAAGGTCCACGCCATCCAGCAGGGGCCGTTTAGTATCCCCAACCAAGCGTTGTAATTGGGTACTTATATCTATCTCCAAGTACAACACGAATCCGTAGCTAGTCAACAGTTGGCGATTAACTTCAGCCAGTACAGCACCGCCTCCGGTAGCCATGACGATGCCGGAATTTGGGCTGATACGTTCGAGTTCGGCCGATTCGAGTTGCCGAAAGTGCGGCTCGCCCTGTTGGGCGAAGATATCCCGGATCGAGGTGTCGGCGGTAGTACTGATACACGCATCCAGATCGATAAACTGCAAGCCATAACGGCGGGCGAGGCGTTTCCCCAGCACGGTCTTACCGGCTCCCATGGGGCCAATCAAAAACAGGTTGTTAGAAGGATTCATGTACCAGGCGAATTTTTGAACCAAGTGAGTCAGCGAGTATGAGGATAGCGTCAACACGGAACGTGTGGCGGGGCGTCGCACCTCGTTACCCGGAACTTGCACAGCTTGTAACACTTAGCGACAATCAAACATTAATGCCGGGTTTCCGGGCTGGAGGACTGCATGATCATTGTGATAGCGGCTAGGGAGGAGAGCATGGACAACGTCTGTGCAAATTCTTTTCTGATGCAGGCTGGCCCTATTATCTCAATACCTGCCATAGCACCGAAAGGCCCCCAAGCATGAATGAGCACCGTTGGGTGGTAGGTGCCCTGGAGGATGACCCTGACCAGGCCGGCCTGCTGCAGTTGTGGCTAGAAAAAGCCGGATATGAGACCTTACTGTTTGCCAATGCCACTGAATTTCGGCGCCGTTTGGGAAGCGAGTCCATTGATTTACTGCTTCTCGACTGGATGCTTCCGGCAACGAGTGGCCTCGAAGTTTTGGAATGGGTACGCGGTGGGGCCAACCCCGGGTTACCGGTAATTTTTCTTACCGCCCGATCATCCCAGGCCGACATTGTTCGTGGACTAGAAGCCGGGGCTGATGACTATGTGGTCAAACCACCTAAGCCCGCCGAGTTGCTGGCTCGCGTCGCGGCGGTATTGCGCCGTCGTGGTACCCATGAAGATGCACAGAGCAGCCAAATCGATGTATCCCCCTATCGGGTGGATCTAAACCGCAGACGGGTAAGTATCAATGAACAGGAAGTTGAGTTGACCCAGCGCGAATTCGATCTTGCCGCCTACTTGTTCCGTCGCCATGGGCGTATTATCAGTCGTGAGGCTTTGCTCGAGCAGGTGTGGAATCTCAGTCCGGGCGTGACCACGCGAACCGTTGATACCCACATCAGTCGCTTGCGCAAGAAACTTGCCCTTTCCGGTGAGTATGGTTGGCGTCTCACTGCGGTGTATCAGCATGGATATCGTTTGGAGCAGAGCTGAGCTATGACTCAATTTGATGATACTTTCGTAACGACTGCTGATGACCTCCCCGGGTATCGTGTGTTGCGTAACCTCGGGGTAGTACGCGGAGTCACGGTACGCTCTCGCAGCGTCATCGGTAATCTCGGTGCTGCGTTGCAGACCATGGTGGGCGGTAATATCACCTTGTATACCGAGCTGTGTGAAAAGGTACGTGCTGAAGCCTTCGATCTGATGATCGAGCACGCCGCTACTTTGGGGGCCAATGCTATTGTGGCGATGCGTTATGACGCCAATGATGTGGCCGAGGGGGTCACCGAGGTGCTGGCTTACGGTACGGCCGTCGAGGTACGAGCACTGGATTGAGTCCGTACCTGATTGGCTTATAGTACCGCTACCCATCAGCAATGAATCGGCCTACTTGACGTATGGATCACCGTAGCGGGCTCGAACACATCCGGTTTGTTTCCTGCACCTGCGGCGTACGAGTTCACTACTTACCGGCCCAAGTCAGGTTTGATAGAAGCCACGAATCCAAAGAACGACACCCTGATTGGGCACCTTGTGGATCAAAAATTCGCAAGCTACGTGGGGGGAGTCCGGGTTGGGCCCACAGGCCATCCTGGCCTGTGGCGTGATGACACGCATCCCTGCATGCCTCGTCTCTCGTCACGCACCGCTACACAGGGATATAGTTCATGGCTGTAGTTTGCGGTGCGGAGCCGGGAGCCATGGGTAGTGAGCAACACGAACCCCAATGTGGTGGGGAATACCTAGGGGCCACGCCGCAGAGCGATGAGGAAAGGGGCTTAATTGATGCGGCTCGTACCTCTCCCCATCCACGGATTTACTTGTCATTGCCGTAGCTCGTGGTGCGTAATCAAGGCAAATCCCGTAGGGTGCGAACGCCGGACTCGGAGGACAGGATGAACCCAGGCACGCAATGATTCGAAAGTACATGGATATTTCGTACCGTCTCGATAGGGAAAGAGGCCCCGTGTGCAGACCATGCCGGTTCGCCCAGCGGGCCTGACTCTTAGCGAGATGGGCCTTCCACAACCCCGCAGGCCGGAGATTCCCCGTAGGTAAGAGATACTTTCGCTGAGCGGGTGATCCCCCAGCCACTCCCATATACTGTGGATGGCTTGATCTATCGACCGCTTGGCAGGCTTGCGTCGTGGCGGCATGATGCAGCATGTATTCTGCAGGTAATGGATATTCCCTATGCTCGATTCTCGAATTCTCAACACCTTTCGCGACCTCCTTGAGCAAGCCCAAAACTCGGGTGAGCGCGAACCAACGTCTATGAACCTGGCCACAGTCGATGCTGAAGGCCGCCCCCACAGCCGTATCGTATTACTCAAGCAGGTGGATGAGCGGGGGGTTCGTTTCTACACCAATTATGACAGTGCTAAAGGACGAGAACTCAATGCCAATACTGCTGTGGCCTTGTGTTTCCACTGGCAATTGCTAGGTGATGGCGTACAGGTTCGTATTGAAGGCCACAGTTTACGGCTTGCAGCGGACGAGTCGGCGGCCTACTTTGCGACGCGTCCCCGCGGCAGTCAGATCGGTGCCTGGGCCTCGCTGCAGTCGGAAACTTTACGTGATCGGGCGGATTTCGAGAATCGTTATACTCTATATGAACGTAAATTTACCAATCAGGATGTACCGTGTCCGCCCCATTGGGGAGGCTATCTAGTTGAGCCGGATAGGGTGGAATTCTGGTATGGGCAGCATTTCCGCTTGCATCAACGAACCCGCTGGGATCTTCAAGGTGACACCTGGTGTTCACGCCTACTCTATCCCTGAGTTGGATGGGTCATGACGGCAAGCCGGACGCTTACCGTCAATCGATACCGAGTTTTTTCAGTTTGTAGCGTAGAGCGCGAAAGGTGATTCCAAGCTTACGGGCCGCAGCGGTTTTGTTATAGCGAGTTTCTTCCAGCGCTTCCGTGATCTTCTGCCGTTCGATAGTGGTGATCAGGTCGTCAAGGGTGAGTCCATGGGGGTCTTTCTCCATTCCGGCATTGGCGTTGCGGTGTCCGGCAAAGTTGGTTTGACGATTTTGGCCGATCGCTGCGCTGAGGCTGGACGGCAGCATGAGATCACCTTGGGTAATGATGTTGTTTTCACACAGGGCGACAGCGCGTTCGAGTACATTTTCCAGCTCGCGGACATTGCCGGGAAACGGGTAGTCGATTAATACTTTCAAAGCGCCCGGTTCGAGTCGGGGCTTGTCGCTACCGTGTTCCTGGGTCAGGCGGTCAAGAATACGTGCTGCCAGCTTGGGGATATCACCAAACCGTTCGCGCAGCGGTGGGACATGCAGTTCGATGACATTGATTCGGTAAAAAAGGTCTTGACGAAATTGGCCGTGTTCCACCATAGCCGCCAGATTCTTGTGGGTAGCCGAAAGAATGCGGACATCTACCTGGACTTCGTTGTAGGTACCAATCGGTCTGATAGCTTTCTCCTGAATTGCCCGCAGCAGCTTAACTTGCATGTGCATGGGTAGGTCGGCCACCTCATCCAGAAACAGAGTCCCGCCGTGAGCCGCCTGGAACAGGCCTTCTTTGTCGACATGGGCACCGGTGAAGCTGCCTTTGCAGTGGCCAAAAAACTCGCTTTCCATGAGTTCAGAGGGTATGGCCCCGCAATTCACCGGGACAAAGGGCCCGTTATTGCGAGGCCCTAAATCGTGGATCAGTCGGGCCACAAGTTCCTTGCCAACCCCGGATTCACCAGAGATGTACACCGGGGCCTGATTCCGTGCCAGTTTAGTGATGGTGACGCGAACTTGCTGCATAGTGGGCGAATCGCCGACTAAGCGTTCCCGGGTGTCGGCCACCTTGGAAACATTCTCCGATGCCGCCCCGGTCTTACTCGCGGATAATTTCAACGCCGTCTGAACCAGTCTACGCAGCAGGTTGATGTCCACCGGTTTGGAGACAAAGTCGAAGGCGCCGGCTTTGAGTGCGTGAACGGCGGCATCAATGTTGCCATGGGCAGTGATCATCGCTACCGGTAGATCCGGGTGATTCTTGGCAATAAACTCAATCAGTTCCTGGCCCGATCCATCGGCCATACGCATGTCTGTAAAACAAAGCTGAAAATGGTGTTCAGTCAGCTTGTGCTTGGCCTCGGCGACACCGGCAGCCGACTCGACCAGCAGGTTCATGCGGCCGAGAGTGATGGTCAGCAGCTCACGAATGTCACGCTCGTCATCCACGACCAATATGGTTTGCTTGTCCATGGGTTGTACACTCCACTCAGCCGGTTCAAGGGTAGCGGGTGATGCGTAGACCGGCAAAGCAAATCAGGCCGTCACGGCCATACGCAGGAACGCCGCAAGGGTAATTCGAAAACAGCTTCCACCACCGGAAATCGGTACGTATTCCAGGTTGGCTTGATTGACTTCACACATTTGCTTGGCTAGATAAAGGCCCAGACCGGTACCCAGCTCATGGGTGGTGAAGAAGGGTTCGAATACCTTGGCAGCCACCTTCGGTGGAATGCCGGGGCCACGATCAATCACCTCCAGTAACGGCGGACCATGTTCGCTGGCATAGCGTACGATCACTCTCACGCAGGCCGGTTCACCGGGTGAACGACCGTAGTGCATGGCATTTTGAACTAGGTTCCAGACCACTTGCTGCAAGTGTTGAATGTCTACTGTGGCCTCGACGACATTCAGTGGCACGCTGGCATGCAGGCTATCTTCGCCAAGGTCATTGGCCTCGCTGTATTCCTCGATAAAACGTAGTACCCAATCGTTCAGATCGATCACTTCAGGGCGCGAGCGATCACGCCGTGACAGTTGCAGGATATTTTCAATAATGTCGTTCAAGCGTACACAGTGATTATTGATGATTCCCACCAGATGGGTATCTTCATCGTTGAGCCCAGGTGATTCGTTGAGCAATTGAGCTGAATAACGGATTGCCGCCAGTGGGTTACGAATTTCGTGGGCGATCGAAGCTGAAAGACGACCCAGCGATGCCAGCGTCATTTCTTCAGCGCGACGGGAAACCAGTGAGGTGTCATCGAGAAAAATCAACGTATGGGAATCATCATTGGCCGCCAGATGGGTGAAACGTGGCACGACCTCCGGCACTCCCTCGGCCAGGGTGACGGCGTTAACGTCGATCTTGGCATCAGTGAGCCAGTGGTAAAGCCGCCGTGACAGCTCCGGAGCCAGTCGACCCAGATCGCGCCGACCTGCCGGTGGACTACCCAGCAACAGCCATGCCGACTCATTCATTTGGTGGATGTGCTGGCCTTCGTCGACCAGTAGTACCCCCGTCTTCATTCGGCGGATGATGAGTTCATTGACTTGGGAAAGATTAGCCAGATCGATACCGCGACGTTCGGCCAGTGCGGCGGCGGCGCGTATTTGTCGCCCCAAAGTATGATTGAGCCACGCCGATGCGATATAGGCCAGGCCAAACAAAGGGGGGGCAAGGAGAAGCTGGGGGGGATGATGGAGAAAAGTAATTTCGAAAACACTTTGCAGCAGTATCGCTACGGCGGCGGCACCCGCATAGATCAAAGCTCCGCGTAGCGATAACAACACCGCCGCCGCCGCCCCAATATTGACCAGCAACATCATGGCAATGCCGATGCGCGCATCGGATAATGCAGTGATCATGAGGACCATAGCCACTACGTCTACCGAGGCGTTGATGACGGCGGTATTAACCTGATAGTGCAATGGGTGCCGGGTTAACACCAGCGTGGCGGTTGCGAACACTAAGTAGAAGATCGAGACGCTGTTAGCTAGTAGGGGAAAGTCCAGGCGGATCCAACCCACCGCCAGCGGGCTGAAGGCAAGGCCGGCATAAACAGTAGCCTCGAGAAGGCGAAAGAGGTTGGCGAAATACAGCTCGCGTTGAAGCATTTCACCGCTGGATACAGGATTTACTTGATAGGGACGGTTCACGCGGTGGCTCCCCGGATCACTTGCAGTATACGTCAGAGCAGCAGTGAACTTTCCAACTGCTGTGCTATCGGCGACAATAGGAAGTCCTATCCTGGTGATTGGCGCCTAAGCTCTGTCGCTGTGGCAGTCAGGGGCCCACCACCTTCCTTTCCTCCGTAACCCCCGAGGTCGTGCATGAACTTTCATGAGTATCAGGCCAAAGCATTGTTTTCTCAGTATGGTATTGCCGTCCCCCCCGGCAATGTCGCCGAATCCGCTGAGGCCGCCGTTGCCGTAGCCAAACAGTTAGGTGGTAGCCAGTGGATGGTCAAGGCGCAGATCCATGCCGGCGGTCGAGGCAAGTCCGGAGGGGTAAAATTTTGCCGTGATCTGGATGCCGTGAAGTCGGCGGCTATCGGGATGCTGGGTACCAACATGGCCACCTATCAGTCCGGTGGACGGGCGTTACCGGTGCACAAGGTGCTCGTCACAGATGCCACCGATATTGCCAAGGAACTTTATCTGTCGATTCTGGTGGATCGTGATACCCGAGCCATTTCCTTTATTGCTTCCCAACACGGTGGAATCGATATCGAGCAGGTTGCCCGGAATACCCCGGAGGACATTCACACCTTGGCCGTGGATTTCATTGCCGGCCTGCAGCCCTACCAGTGCCGGAAACTTGGTTTTGCCATGGGTCTCACTACGCAGCAGGTCGGCCAGTTGACCAAGATCATGCTGGGCTTGTACCGCCTGTTCAACGACAAGGACCTTTCGCTGATTGAGCTCAATCCCTTGGCTATTCTCGAGGATGGCAATCTGGCAGCACTGGATGGCAAGGTCAACTCGGACGATAACGCTGAGTTTCGTCACCAGGATCTGGCGGCGATGCGGGATCCCAGCCAGGAAGATGCGGCGGAGGCCACGGCGCGCCAACACGATCTCAGCTATGTCACCATGGACGGTACTATCGGCTGCATGGTGAACGGTGCGGGCTTGGCCATGGCTACCATGGATGTGATCAAGCTGGCAGGAGGCGAGCCCGCCAACTTTCTCGATGTAGGCGGCGGGGCAACCAAGGATCGGGTTACCGAGGCGTTCAAGTTGATTCTGTCTTCAGACAAGGTCGAAGCCATCCTGGTCAATATTTTTGGTGGCATCGTCCGTTGTGACCTGATTGCCGAAGGCATTATTGCTGCCGTCAAGGAAGTGGGCATGACGATTCCCGTGGTGGTGCGCCTGCAGGGCACCAATGTCAAAAAGGGGCGAGAGTTGCTGGCTAGCTCCGGTTTGGCCATTACCCCCGCCGAAGATCTCAACGACGCTGCCGAGAAGGTGGTGGCCGCCATCAAGGCCTGAGTGTTGCGGACACCCGGACCGGGCTGTGCAGGGTCGTTGTCATCGACACCTGCCCCGGGTTGGGTTCTGGCAGGTCGTTTTCAGAACTGAAACCAAGGATTCAAACATGAGCGTTCTCATCAACAAGAACACCAAGGTGATCTGCCAGGGCTTTACCGGGCAACAGGGCACCTTTCATTCGCAACAGGCACTGGACTATGGCACCCACTTGGTCGGTGGTGTGACCCCGGGCAAGGGTGGCAACGAACATCTCGGCCTACCGGTTTTTAATACGGTCCAGGACGCGATTGATGCCACGGCTGCTGAGGCCAGCATGATCTTCGTGCCCCCACCGTTTGCGGCCGATGCAATTCTCGAGGCAGCGGCTGCCGGAGTACAGGTCATCGTCGCAATTACTGAAGGCATTCCGGTGCTGGATATGTTGCGGGTCAAGCAGTCACTGCTCTATAACTACCCCGATACGGTACTGATCGGGCCCAACTGCCCGGGGGTAATTACCCCGGGTGAATGTAAGATTGGCATCATGCCAGGTCATATTCACATGGCGGGCAAGGTGGGTATTGTCAGTCGCTCGGGAACCCTGACCTACGAAGCGGTGGATCAGACCACCCAGGCCGGATTGGGTCAAAGCACCTGTATCGGTATCGGGGGAGACCCGATCAATGGTCTCAATTTCATCGACTGTCTGCAGTTATTCCAGAATGATCCGCAGACCGAAGGGATCATCATGGTAGGTGAGATTGGCGGTAGTGCTGAGGAAAGTGCCGCAGAATTCATTGCCGAGCACGTCAGCAAGCCGGTCGTGGCTTTCATCGCCGGGGCTTCGGCTCCTCCAGGCAAACGTATGGGCCATGCCGGGGCGATTATTTCCGGTGGTAAGGGTACCGCTGCCGCCAAGTTTGCCGCTCTGGAGCAAGCCGGGGTCACCACGGTGAAATCGCCGGCCGATCTTGGCAAGACCTTGTCCGAAAAGATGCAGTAAGCCGGTCCGTTTTTGCTGTCCGGTAGAATGCGCAGGCCGTAGAATTTCTCGGCCTGCACTTTTTTGAGGAACTAGCCCATGCCCACCCTGCGCTTTGCTCTGGCCCAGCAGGATTTTGCCGTAGGGGCTGTATCAGCCAATGCCGATCGGGTGCTCGAGCTGGCGGCAACAGCCAGGGGTCAGGGAGCTGGATTGCTGGTATGCCCCGAGTTGGCATTGTGCGGATACCCACCTGAAGATCTTCTGCTACGGCCCGGTTTTCTCGATGCTTGCGATGCCGCCATGGCCAGGATTGCCAAGGACTGTCAGGGTATCGAGGTGCTGCTCGGCCATCCCCTGCGAACTGCGAAACCGGGCCATACACCGGATGAATGTTCGTCCAAGCCCCCCTTGTTAAATGCTGCCAGCCTGCTGCGGGATGACACTGAAAAAGTGCGCTATGCCAAACAGGCCTTGCCGAACTATACCGTGTTCGACGAAAAGCGCTATTTCACGCCAGGTTCGGAAGATCGGGTGATTGAGATCCACGGGGTCCGTGTCGGTTTGCTGATATGCGAGGATATATGGGTGGATGCCCCGGCCCAGGCAGCATGTGATGCGGGCGCTGAGCTGCTGTTGGTCATCAATGCCTCGCCGTACTGTCGGGGCAAGCGCCAAGAGCGTGCCGAGATTCTGCAACGTCAAGCCCGCACCCACGGGGTGGGCATCGCCTATCTAAATCTGGTTGGTGGCCAGGACGATTTGTTATTCGACGGCTCCTCATTGCTGGTCGATGGCAACGGTCAGCTTGCGGCCCAGGCGCCGGCTTTCATCGATGCCCTGCTACGGGCCGAATACGATGCGGAACGTCGCTGTTTTGCTGCATTCGACTGGCCGACTACGTCGCCACAGGCGGAGGTAGCGGTATTGTATGACGGCCTGGTGCGTGGCATTCGCGATTATGTGCGCAAGAATGGTTTTCCGGGTGTGTTGCTGGGGCTCTCGGGGGGTATCGACTCGGCACTCACTCTAGCTTTGGCCGTCGATGCACTGGGTGCCAAAGCGGTTACCGCGGTGATGATGCCCTCCCGCTATACCTCGCAACTGTCGTTGGATGGCGCTCGCGATCAGGCTAAACGGATGGCTGTGGGCTATCACGTGCTACCGATCGAAGCGGCTTTCGAATCCATTTCAGCCACGCTAGCCCCGGTGTTCGCCAGCACAAAACCGGACCGCACCGAGGAGAATGTGCAATCGCGTATTCGTGGTGCGTTGCTGATGGCACTATCCAACAAACATGGCCAAATGCTCCTCGCTACCGGCAATAAGAGCGAGATGGCGGTCGGCTATGCAACCTTGTATGGAGATATGTGTGGAGGTTATGCACCGCTCAAGGATGTTTATAAAACCTGCGTCTATGCACTGGCACGCTGGCGCAATGGCCAAAGTGAGGTCATTCCTCCGACGGTTATCGAGCGTCCTCCTACGGCCGAATTGCGGGCCAATCAGATCGACCAGGATTCATTGCCTGAATATGCTGTACTGGATGCGATTCTCGAACGTTTTATCGAGGCCGAACAATCGCAAGCGGAGATCGTCGCCGCAGGGTTCAAGGTAGAAACGGTGCGGCAGGTTACCCGCTTGGTGCTGGGCAACGAGTTTAAGCGCAGGCAGGCGGCTCCGGGCCCCCGGGTGTCGCGACGAGCCTTCGGACGGGAACGGCGCTACCCGATCAGTTCCGGCTGGCGCGGCGGATAGGCACGCACCAGTCAGGTTAGTCAGATTCAGCCGAACAGGGGAATCAGACGCCACCACATCGAGTGGAAGTGCGGCCAACCTTCGGGATCCTTGAAGTAAGGATGATTGGGATAGTTGAGCTTGAGTACTTGCAGGGTCTGCTTAGCCAGCTTCTGGTCACCGAGTTGCTCGTAACACTTAATCATCAGGGCAAGGGCATCACCGATCTGGGGAGCGCGCTGATAGTGCTTGACGATATATATGGCTCGGTGCAGCGCCCCGATGTAGGCTTCCCGTTGGTAGTAATACATCGCGGTGTTCAGTTCTGATTTTGCCAACCCGTTGCGTAACCAGATCATACGTTGACGGGCGGCTTGGGAATATCGGCTGTTGGGATAGCGTTGTAGCAACTGACTGAAATCATCGAACGATTGCACCGCGTAGCCTTGGTCTCGTTCGGTACGATCAACGGGAAACAGGCGCGACAACAGGCCACCGGAGCGATTGAAATTGATCAATCCGAGCAGGTAGTAGGCATAAGTGATGTCCTTGGCCGCCGGATAGGTTCGAATGTAGCGGTGGACCGTCGAGTAGGCGTCATCCGGCTTATCTTCTTTGTACTGGGCGAAGGCCAAATTGATTTGTGCGCGCTGGGTATAGGGACCATAGGGAAAACGGGCGATCAGTCGTGTATAGATACCCTCAGCACGAGTGAAATTACCCACTTTGATGGCTTTGGTAGCCCTGGCATAGAGCTGCTGCACCGTCATATTATTCGGATTCTCATGTTTACCGAACAAAGTGGAGCAGGCGGGGAGCAGTACGATCAGAATGAGGAGGAGAAGCAGTTTGGAAGGACGCATGGACCGAAACCGAGCCTGTGGCAAAGTTGCCATCATAGCGGAAACCCCTTGCCGTGCGTTGTTGTTGGAGCTAGGAGCCTGTCGGGCTTGGAGGGTCGTAGCGAGGCGGATGAAAAATCGAGGATAGTTTTTTGATCCTTTGAGGCGAATAGGGGTTCTATTTAACGATAAAGAGCGAAAAAATAGACCGATTCTCTACTCCCACTGTAGATTCTTCCTAGGTTTGTCGAAGTACCCTGGATGTATCAAGGATGGTGTTTTTGCTCCTTATGCTGCTGCCACCAACCCAGGCCACAGAGTCCGGTAACTAGCAGGCTTTCCAAGCTGTACCCCGCCCACGGATATTGGGCGAACCAGGCTCGGAGCAGGTGGTCATGCGTCATCATTCGTCCAGCGGTCCAGGCAATGACGCCGGCCCCAATGTAGACGATGACCGGGAAGCGGTCGATGAGTTTCAGGATCAGAGTCGATCCGTAGACAACCAGTGGAACGCTGACCAGCAGGCCGATAATCACCAGGCTCATGTGACCGTGCGAAGCGCCGGCAATGGCGAGTACGTTATCCAATCCCATCAGGGCATCGGCCACGACGATGATGCGCATGGCCGACCAAAAATTGACACCTGATTTAATTTTGGGATCGGCGTCGTCCTGGCGTAGTAATTTCCAGCCGATGGGTAGCAGTAGCAGTCCGCCTAATAGCATGAGCCCCGGCTGCCGCAACAGCAGTACCACAATGGCGGTCATCGCAAAACGCACTGCGATGGCCCCGAAGACCCCCCAGAAAATGGCCTTCTTTTGCAGGTCTCGGGGCAAGTTACGGGCGACCAAGGCGATGACGATGGCGTTGTCACCTGCTAGAACCAGGTCGATAAGAATGACGGCTGCCAGGCCGGAGAAGAAGCTTGACGAGAGAAAATCCATAGGGGTTCCGAGTCGTTCGGCTATTCAGAGCGTGAGTGGCTCACGTTGGGCGGTGACTTGTGAGAGTGTAAGTCCCCCGTCGGTATAGCTGACAGTCACAAAGCCACCGCTGGCAATTTTTTTTGGTAGCAAGGGCAACAGTGTGGCCAGTTTTTCCCCCGCCGTATCCGCGTCAGGCATGACCGCCGTACCACGCAACTTGTGAAGCTGGATGGTAGCCGGAAACCTTGGATCAATCTTGTGACTCAGTTGGGCCTGCATAGGGGTATCGATGACGCCCGGGGCAAGTGCGCAGACATGAGTATCCGGCATCTCTTCGGCATAAAGCATAGCCAGCATGTTCAGTGCGGCCTTGGATAGGCAATAGGCCGCCTGACCACGCAACGGGTGTACCGCCGCGCCCGAGGATATTAGTACCACCTGCTTGACTTCGAGAGCCGTCATAATCACGGTATCGAGCAGAGCTTTGTTAGCCCAGACATTAACGTCCATAAGTCGGGTGAATTCAGCGTGGGTGGTTTCGGGAGCGGGATGCAATGGGGTGACCCATGCCGCATTCAGGATAAGCATTTGCAGTGCTGATTGCTCTGAAAAAACCGCTTTCAGCTGAGTGCTTATTTTTTCGAAGGTGGCAAGGTCAGCTTGGATATGTTGGTAGCCATGGTGATCCAGTGGAGCCGGGCTACGGCTTAAGCCGATACCTTTGCGACCTTGCTTTAAAAAGGCCCGGGTCAGCCCTAGGCCAAGACCGCGACTGGTGCCCGTTATGAAAAAGTCTGCTTGCATGCTCCTCTCCTGAAGCGGTGTGGTTGCGAGTAGGCCATGGTCGCCGAGAATCAAAACTGGCAAAATAGCGGCTTCCCACTTATACCCTGTTGCTGACCCTATCATGCCCAATATCGATATCCGCTCCGCTCAGCGCCCAGAGTTTGACACCCCCATCCAGGCGGTTGCCGAGTACGTTGCCAATTTTGACATTCATTCCGAGGAAGCGTACACAACCGCCCGCTACATGCTGATGGACTCACTGGCTTGTGCCATGCTGGCGATGCAGTTTCCCGAGTGTGTCAAGCATCTCGGGCCGGTGGTGCCCGGGGCATTACTACCCGGCGGGGCGAGGGTGCCGGGAACCCGTTACGAGCTGGATCCTGCACAGGCGGCCTTTGCGATCGGCACGCAGATCCGGTGGCTGGATTTTAACGACACCTGGCTGGCTGCGGAGTGGGGCCATCCCTCTGACAACCTCGGCACCATTCTCGCACTGGGCGACTATCTCAGCCGCCGAGCTAAGCATGCAGGCCGCGAGCCGCTGACCATTCGCGATATATTGACCTACGCGATCAAGGCCCATGAGATCCAGGGAGTGTACGCGTTACAGAACAGCTTCAACCGGGTCGGTCTCGACCATGTCATTCTGGTGAGAATGGCTTCCACGGCTGTAGCCACCCACATGCTCGGTGGTAATCGTGATGCGATCGCCACCGCGGTGTCGCATAGCTGGATTGATAATGGAGCCTTGCGTACCTACCGGCACGCGCCGAATACCGGGCCGCGCAAAAGCTGGGCAGCGGGGGATGCCTGCCGGCGCGCTGTAATCCATGCTCTGAATGCCACCGAGAAAGAGGCAGTGGGGTATCCCTCAGCGCTGAGTGCCAAGACCTGGGGTTTTTATGACGTGGCCTTCGACGGCAAGGCGTTCGAGTTCGAGCGTCCTTTTGGCAGCTATGTGATGGAAAATATATTATTCAAAATTAGTTTCCCCGCCGAGTTCCATGCCCAGACTGCTGTCGAATGCGCCATGCAACTGCATGCAGATATTACCGATCGTCTTGATGACATTGCACGGGTGGTGATCGAGACCCAGGAGGCCGGCTGTCGCATCATCGACAAGACCGGACCCTTGGCCAACTACGCGGATCGCGATCATTGCCTTCAATACATGGTTGCCGTACCGCTGATCTTCGGTCGGCTTACCGCTGGCGATTACGCTGCTGAAGTAGCGGCTGATCCACGTATTGATGCCTTACGGGAAAAGATGGAAGTCAGGGAA
>CAJXGK010000001.1 GCA_913053815.1 uncultured Rhodanobacteraceae bacterium | reverse complement strand
ACCAAGGCCACCAAGGCCACCAAGGCCACCAAGGCCACCAAGGCCACCAAGGCCATACCTGGCAAGGTCTCATCCTCGTCGAAATTACCGCACAGATCTTCCCCAACCACGTCAAAGAAACCCAGCAGGAAATCCTCAGCTCCCGTGAATCAGCTCAAGAAACCAAGTTCTTTTGACCTCCGCAGCATCACTCGTGAAGGGGGACGGTATGCCTTGTCTACCAGCGCGGATGTCCCTTTGCCGCCGAATTACAAGCCGACCCAAGATGAGGAATATATGGGCCCGCGCCAGCTTGCCTATTTCCGCACCAAGCTTCTGAATTGGCGGCAGGCGTTGGTCGATGAGTCGCGTCAGACCATGGAAAATTTGCGTGAGGAAGTCCGCGACGTAGGTGATGAAGCCGAGCGTGCTACGCGCGAATCAGAAAATGCTCTTGAATTACGTACCCGTGATCGGTATCGCAAGTTGATTTCCAAAATCGACAAGGCCTTGCGCCGCATCGAGGAAGGCAGTTATGGATACTGTGAGGAGACTGACGAGGATATCGGGGTCGAGCGCCTTGATGCACGGCCGATCGCTACCCTCAGTCTTGATGCCCAGGAACGGCGTGAGCACTTGCGCAAGCAGATTGGTGACTGAAAGGAAAGGGCAGCATCGCTTGCTACGTACCGGAGGCTCCCAGTTCGTAGATTATTCGGGGACGTGTAGACGGGGCACAAATTAGGCCCGCGTTGTGCATAGCACTACACCGACTCGCTGTGTCGTGGGACGGTGTAGGGCTTTATTTCTTATCGAGATGTAGATCGTTTATTGCGGGCCATTAAGACTGTGGGCGATCTGCTGGCAGCCACGGTCAAAGGCGTTTTGCCAGGTTTCGCCGGATTGGTCGTGTTGTGGACGCAGGCAGCGTAATTGCACGGCATATCCGTTTTTGAAATAATACTGTTCGAGGTACTGCATACGCACTCCATTTTCCAGTGCGTGGTAGACAAAACGGCGAGAATGATGCTTGCCGTTAGCCTGATAGCCAGGCAGGCTATGGCTTTTGTGAACCTGGGCTTTTACCCAGGAGCGGAATTCGGCGATATCGATCACTTGGTGCATAGTCACTGTGACGCGTGAAAGAACCTGTTTTCCGCTGGGTGAGGTGTCCGGTACCTGAAAAGCGATGAATTGCGGCTCGCCCTGTGTCTGCTCCATGATCATCGGCCAGTTGTCCGGTACGAAAAAGTGAATTTCCCCATTTCCCAGCGTGTAGCCTGCAGCCAGCACCGGGATGGAAACCCAAACCAGCAGCAGAACATAGAGCCGACGGGTAACAAGGCGGGGATGGTAGGTCATGGTGATCCTCGTCAGCTTGGAGTCAACTCAGTGTAACGCTTCGCTATACGCTTTCCGGGATCGGTTATACTGAGTGACCTACCATCTCGCCCCGTTTCTGCCTGTGTGGATGAGGATTACGTTGTACATGGTCATGGCGTAGGGGGTGCCGGTACGATAGCTGGCCTTGTTGTACGGTGATCGGGCCGGGTGCGAGCTATTCAATTTGATCGCTAGAAACCGGAGTCCCTCGATCAACTTATTGCGCAGCCCGATTGCTATATGGCCTCCTCGCTTATTCCTTACCTCTTCAGCTGATAGGTCTCGGGGATTCGCTTCAGAACATTGGGTACTCGAATCGTTCGCTACGGCTTTTTGAGGTGCTTTCAGGTTCGTCCGGCATATTCCCCATTCAGGGTGTTGACCAGAATCTTGTCGCCGATCCCTATGTAATCGGGTACTTGCACTTCGATGCCGGTTTCCAGACGGGCCGGTTTAGAGCGGTGGGTGGCACTGCCGCCCTTCAGTGCTGGTGCGGTATCGATGACGCCAAGCTTGACCGTGGTTGGAACTTGCAGCGCCACCGGCTGGTCATCGATCAGTTGGATAAAACAGTCCTCCAGGCCGGCAGAGATATACTTTGCATTGTCACCAACGATTTCTGGGGCCAGCAGATATTGACTATAGTTCTCAGCATCCATGAAAACGAAGGTTTCCCCCTCTTTGTAGGAAAACCCTGCCTGGCGGCGGGTTAGGTTGATTTCCTTGAGTTCGTCATCGGCACGCAGGCTAAGGTTGAACTTGTGGCCGCCTGGTACGCTGTAGAGGGTAAACCGAAAGGTGACATTACCGCCCCGGGCTGTCGGCGTACTCCGTTCAATGTCACGTACTTGATAGATTGTGCCGCGGTATTCAACTACCGCTCCGCGTTTGACTTCGACGGTTCGCATATTTGTTGCCTTGGCGTGGAATGAAACAGGTACCATCAGAAAATTATTTGGGGGGTAGGCGAATGGCGCCATCAATGCGGATCACACTGCCGTTCAGATAATGATTTTGCAGAATGAAGGCGACTGTTTCGGCAAATTCTTCAGGGTTGCCCAAGCGCGAGGGATAGGGTACCTGTGCGCACAGCGACTGATAAACCTGCTCGGGCATCCCATCAACCATGGGGGTGTGAAATACCCCGGGGGCTATCGTCATCACCCGTATGCCGATGCGGGCAAACTCACGCGCCATGGGCAAGGTCATGCTGACCAGACCACCTTTTGAGGCTGAGTAGGCGGCCTGACCAATTTGGCCTTCAAAGGCAGCAATCGAGGCTGTATTAACGATGACACCGCGTTCGCCATCAGCACCGGGATCGTTGTGCTGCATGTGTTCGGCAGCGGTCTTGGCGACGTTGAAAGATCCAATCAGGTTGACTTCGACGGTACGTGCAAATTGGGCCAGCGGCATCGGACCTTGCTTGCCAAGAATGCGTCCCGCACCAAGAATTCCTGCGCAATTGATCGCCGCATTCAGGCCACCCATCTTGGCCGCGGCCTCACGTACATGAGTACTGACCTGGCCTTCATCACTTACATTGGTGTGAAAGAAACATGCCTGGCTACCCAACTTGGCTAGCGCCGCCTCGACATGTTCAGCATTGATGTCGAACAACGCAACCCTGGCGCCATGGGCCACCAGGTGTTGTGCTACGGCGAAACCCAGGCCGGATACTCCGCCGGTTATCACGGCTTTAGTCTGCTCAAGCTGCATGATCATTCTCCGCCAGTACAAACGCCAAGTTTACCTCGACCCATAACTTCTACGCAGTCTATATAGGACGGTAGATGCAGGCCATCTTCCCTATTTACGTCATCCAGCGTGTCACCTCCTCTGTTTACGTTATCCCGGACAAAGCGCAGTGCCTTTGTCTCGTCATCCCGGGCGCAGACCCGGGATCCACGTACTGGCCGTGGCGTCCGAGCGAACCTCAAGCGTGCTCCGGGCCGAGTGAATTCCCGCCTACGCGGGAATGACAATAATTGAGAATGGCGGCAGCTTATTCATTGCCGTGGTTCGCGGCGCCCTTGCCTGCTCATCCCGGGCGGAGCGCAACGCTTTTGTTTCGTCATCCCGGGCGCAGACCCGGGATCCACGTACTGGTCCGTGACGTCCGAGCGAACCCCAACGTAGCGAGAAACGTCGCATTGCCCAGCCCCGGTGGGTAGAAGCTTGTCACCCATCTGCAGATTTTCCAGGCAGATGACCTATGCGCGCAACGCCCCCATCAGGGTGGCGGTTGGGTGGCCCGCATAGAATCCCGTTCAGCGGCCCAGGTTTGCCAGGTAGCCAATTGCTTGGAACGTTTACGCCAGTTCCGTTCTGGTACCCGCAGGTCGAGATAGGCCAGAGCGCAGGCGACCCCCATTCCGTCAAGGTGAAAATGGCGGGTATCCGGTTTGAAACGCGTGGCCAGAGTGTCGATGACCCGGTCAATGGTGACGAGACGACGCTCGATCATGGCTCGGCCTTGCTGGACGGTTGTTTTACGACGTTCAAGCACGATGTCCACAGTACATTCGATCATTCCCTGGGTGAGAGCGGCAATAGCCAGGGCCTGGGTACGTAGTTTTTCATCGTCTGGCAACAACGCTGGAGTTGGATATTGGCGTTCGAGCCAGTCAATGATTGTATCGCTGTTACTTAAGGGTAGCCCGTTATCCAGAACCAGCGTCGGTACCTGTGAGAGCGGATTAACCCGCACCAGTTCATCGGGGCTGGCCCAGGGATCGAGGACTATGGTTTCAACCAGATCGGAGAGCCTTTTTTCGATCACTGCAACACGTACCTTGCGCGCAAACGGGGAGGTCAGGCTGGTGTATAGCTTCATGTGGAAATACCTGTTGCGGGCGACCGCCTATGTTAACGCGGGTTCATTCCTATGTCCCGGAATGGATCGGTGGGTTGGGTCCCGGTAGTTCACATACTGAAGTTGCCGCGTTTTTTGCTATCCCCGCAGGCCGCCCTCGTCGATAGGGCGGTAGCTATAAGCTGGATGAATGGGTACTTATGAATTCCTTATGATCCGCTATCTACTTAACCCGTAAGTCAGCAATTTTCTTTTCATTATCATGTCTTTAAAGATAAATGAGGGCTTCCTCCTTAGTATGGTTAATGAAGATAGGTCATTGATAAATAGGTACTCTCTGATGCTTTTAATGCGTGACCTGCTGTTTGCTCTCCGAACCCCCTTCGCGGCTCTGGCTTTGCCAGGGTGCTATGCATCCCCTATCAAAAACTGCTCCGCTCTTCCCTTATTTCACCATGATCCCCAAAGTCCGATAGGCGGCTAGCTATTTTTTAGAATCACCACCACTCGGCGGTTTTTAGCTCGGCCGGCTGCGGTCCGATTGGAAGCGACCGGATCGGCTTTCCCACGTCCGATGACATGGATACGGCCTGCCTTGACGCCCGCATCGATAAGAGTATGCGCTACCGCCCGAGCCCGCGCTCGGGATAGTGCCAAGTTGGCCGATGGCTGGCCACGCGAATCGGTATAGCCGATCACCAGTATCGACTTGTTGGGCGCCGATTTAACGAACTGGATCAGCTTGCCAAGATGCACCTGGGCCTGCGGGCGTAGCGCGGCTTGGCCGATGGCAAAGGCATAATCCCCCAGGGTCATTTGCATGCCCTGTGCACCTTGTGATGCGGCGAGATGATCGAGTTGAGCACGCATGGTACGAACTGCGGCGATCGCTAACCGGGCTTCACGCCGGGCTAGTTTGGCAGCATGTTCCTGGGTGACGGCGAGTTGACCGGCCTGTTGCGCGGCTTGTTGTGCCTGTTGTGCGATCTGTTGTGCCTGCTGCGCTTGATTGGCGTAGTGCCGACTTTGGGCCTGCAGACGGTGGGTTTGCTCGTTGGCTACCGCGTTCTGCAGACGTTCGCGAGCCAGTTCGAGACGAACCGAATTGGCATTTTTACGGGTAGCCTGCAGTAGGATTTCGTTATGCTTTTGCTGCAGTTTGAAGAATTGGTTACGTGCGGCCTCAAGCCGCGCCTCGGCATAGGCTAGGGCTACACGTTTGTCGGTCATATATTGCCAGTAGGGGCGTTGCTTGTCCCCGGCGTTGCGTAGATGCTCAAGGGCCTCTTCCGCACGCACCCGCATACTGAGAGCGTAGGCGCCGAGGGTGGGGCTTTGGGCGAGTTTTTGCAGCTTGGCCTGCCATTGCAGCACCAGCGGATCGGGGGTCTTGGCGGCGATGGCACTCGTAGTGAATATTATCATAGCCAGTAGCAGCGCCTGTTTTTTCATGACTCACCTCTGTGGCCGGTAGTGTCTGGGGAGGGTGCTGAGTCCTGACCAAGCAGTTCCCGGCGCAAGCGTGCATTTTTCGTACGCTGCATTTGAATCTTGTGTTGCATGTTCTTCAGGCGGGAGCGGGATCGGGCCAATTCCGCAGTGACTTCTGCTTCGTTGGCCAGCATCCGTGCCTGTTCGTAGGCCTGTTTTGCCAGAGCCTGTTGGGCGAAATTGAATTTAGCCTGAGCCTCACCCAGTTCGAGTGGTGCGAATACGGTTGCCTGCACGGTGCGCGCGGCGTCCAGCATCTGCTGAGCCTGGGTCATGGCACTTTTGGGGGGTGGAATACTGACACAACCGGTCAGCGCTGCCAGCCCGATGCCAAGCAGTGCAACATGGATTTTTGTTTGCAGGTGTGCCATAAATAACAAATTTTGACGGGGATGAGTCTATTCTCGTCAGTAACCCCCCAATTGGCAATGTGGACATTACCCATGGATATTGGCTATTTCCTCAAACTGATGGTTGACAAGGGCGCATCGGATATGTTTCTCAGCACCGGCGCTCCGGTGAACATCAAGGTCGAGGGTAAACTCTACCCACTGGGTAATACCGGTTTGCCCAGTGGCATGGTTAAGAAAATTGCCTACTCGCTGATGAGCGAGGGCCAGGTACCGCAATTCGAGCGTGACCTGGAAATGAACATGGCTATCACCGTTAAAGGTGCCGGCCGCTTCCGAGTCAATGTGTTCAAGCAACGCGGCGAAGTGGGGATGGTGATACGGGCGATCAAGCATAAAATCCCCTCCATAGAATCGCTGGGGCTGCCTGCCGTATTCAAAGAGCTGATCATGGTACCGCGGGGATTGATCCTGGTGGTGGGGGCCACCGGATCGGGTAAATCCACCACTCTGGCATCGATGATTAACTATCGTAACCAACACGCGCCAGGCCATATTCTGACTATTGAAGAGCCCATTGAGTACCTGCACCGGCATCAGAAGTCCATCGTCAACCAACGCGAAGTGGGCCTGGATACCCACAGTTATCAAGAAGCGTTAAAGAACGCGATGCGTGAGGCTCCCGATGTGATCATGATCGGTGAGATCCGCGACAAGAAGACCATGGAAGCCGCGATCACCTTCTCTGAGACCGGGCATATCTGTCTGGCCACCTTGCACTCCAACAATGCTGATCAGACGATTGAACGCATTCTTAATTTTTTCATCGATGCCGCGCACAAGAATATCCTTATGAACCTGGCCCTAAATCTCAAATCGGTTATCAGCCAGCGTCTGGTAACCGGTATGGACGGACACCGCCTGCCGGCAACCGAAGTGTTGATCAACACGCCACACGTCCGTGACCTGCTGCGTCGTGGTGAGGTACACGAGATCAAGCCGGCGATGGAACGCAGTCTGCATGAAGGCATGCACACTTTTGATCAATCGCTGTTCCGGCTGTACCACGAAGGCAAGATCGAACTTGAAGAAGCGCTATCCAAAGCCGATTCACGTGATGGTTTGGCCTTGCGTATTCGTCTCGCCGAAGGAGGTAGCGACAACGGCGAACTCTCCACTAACGAGGATGCCTTTGGAACCAGATTTTGAGCCGCCGCCGGAACGGTACTAACACGAAGAGTGATCCGCGTGGCTTGACCGGCGTCTACCGTGGTGGTGGGGGGATCGGAGTCGTGGAGGAGATCGCCAGGAGTTCTGTTTTACTTGCAGTGACGGTTAGTTGGGCTGTGGTGCATCGGGCTGTGCTTCCGGGGCGGCGTGCTGGAAGGCTTGTAGTTCCATACAGGTTGCATGTATACGCCGGATAATCGGATAGGGTTCCATCCCCAGCCCCCAGCGATAGGCGTTATAGACTTGCGGTACCAGACAGCAGTCCGCCAGACCCGGCACATCGGCTTCACAAAACAGACCTACAGAGGGATGGTCGTGCAGTAATAATTCCAGGGCATTGAAGCCGATTTGGATCCAGTGCAGCATCCAGCGCTGGCGCTCAATGCGGGGCGTGCTGAACTCCTTATCGAGATACTGCAAAACTCGCTGATTACCCAACGGATGAATATCGCAGGTGATCATCTGCGCCAGTGCGCGGACCCGGGCGCGATCTCGTGCCAACGATGGCAGCAATTGGAGGGCCCCATCGTAGGCGTCTTCGAGATATTCGATAATCGCCAGCGATTGACGGAACACCCGTTCTCCATCCAGCAGTACCGGAACCAGACCTTGCGGATTGAGTTGGCGATATGCCACATTATGTTGTTCACCGCCATTTTGAATCAGACTTACCGTTTGCAAAGCATAGGGCAGTTTCTTGAGATTCAGGGCGATACGAACCCGATAAGCCGCACTGGAGCGCCAGTAGCTGTAAAGAACCAATTCACCGCTCATATCCATCCCTCGGATCGAACCGTTATTGTCAATAATAACGCGCTGTTACTGCGACGTCGAAACCGGTTTGCAAACGGTCCTTGGCTGTGCAGAGAATATCCTTGCATGATGCGGACGGTAAGATTGCTTGGTGCCCGCAGCGGCCAGACCTTCATGTGGCCCGGATTATCCGTTGCCATCAAGCCATATTTCCACACCAGGGTTTAAGTATGTCTTTTCTGCGCATGTCAAATTTCGATCTTTGTAAGCGTCGCGTATTGATCCGCGAAGATCTCAATGTACCCATCGAAAATGGTCGCATCACTTCAACTCAGCGCCTTGATGCCGCTCTGCCAACGCTACAAAGAGCCTGCGATGCCGGCGCGGCGGTAATGGTGTTGGCACACCGGGGTCGGCCCCAGGAGGGGGTCTTTGCAGCCAGTGAATCGCTGACCCTGGTGGCCGCCTGGCTTAGTCGGAAGCTGGCCCAGCCGGTACCCCTGTTGCGCGATTACCTTGACGGAGTGACGGTACAACCGGGTGAGGTCGTGCTGTTGGAAAACTGCCGCATGAATGTCGGTGAGAAGGCCGACGATCCGGCTCTTGCCCGCCGCTATGCGGCCTTGTGCGAGATATTTGTGATGGATGCGTTCGGTGTTGCACATCGCGCTCAGGCCTCCACCCATGGAGTGATCCAGGTGGTGCCTATGGCTTGTGCGGGACCTCTTTTGGCCGCGGAACTGGATGCTTTGGGCCGCGCTTTGCAAGCGCCTACCCAGCCACTCCTGGCCATTGTTGGCGGTTCCAAAGTATCCACCAAGCTGACCTTGCTGAAAAATCTGTTAACCAAGGTTGATCAGCTGATTGTAGGAGGAGGGATCGCTAATACTTTTATCGCTGCCATGGGGCACGAGGTGGGGACTTCGCTGTACGAGCCGGACCTGCTCGACGCAGCACGCCAGATCCTCGATCAGGCCCAGGCCTGTGGCACCGAGCTGCCGATGCCCTGCGATGTGGTGGTGGCCACGGCTTGCAGCGCGGAGGCTATGCCCATCGTGAAACGGATTGAGGCCATCAAGCCTACAGAGATGATTCTCGATATCGGACCACAGACCGCTGCAAACTATGCTGAACGGATTGCCGCGGCGGGCACTGTGGTCTGGAATGGTCCAGTCGGGGTGTTTGAATTCGATGCCTTTGGCAAAGGGACCGAAGTTTTGGCCCAGGCCATTGCCGGGACCAAGGCTTTTTCGATTGCCGGCGGTGGCGATACTCTGGCGGCCGCGGACAAGTACGGCATGGCCGAACACATTGACTATATTTCTACCGGTGGTGGAGCTTTCCTTGAATTTTTGGAAGGCAAGGTGCTGCCTGCTGTGGCCGCTTTAGAGGCCCGTGCTGAGGTCTGCACAGGCGGGGTGGTCGAAGTTCATTTCTGAGCAGGGGCTGGGTCTGAGTGGTTGGCTATCGAGGAGGTGCCGGGTAGTCCCCCCCCAGGGGCTAGCTTGAGAATGGCTTCACGTACGCCGCGGGTAAGGATCACCCCAGCCTCATCGACGATGGCCGCCAGTTCAGGGGCGAAGTTCAGTTTACCCTGCGGGTTGGGGCGAATGACCCCGCTAGCGCGGAGCTGTTGGATAAAGCCCCGGAACAGGGATTTGTCGAAGAATTCCGGCGCGGTAAGTTGTTGTAGCAGCGACAGTCTTTGTGCGGTCAGTACACAGATTCTTTCCAGTTCCAAGGCGGTTAGGGTGCCCGTCCCAGCCTTGACCAGTGCAGCGAGAGCGATGTAATAGCGTTCGAAGGTCTGCAGCAGGCTGTGGGCCAGGACCCGCAGCTGGTAAGCACTCAGATCCTGGCCCGCAGCGCGTTCCAGCACGCGACCCCCGCCGTGAGACTCGAGAAAATCATGCTGCACCAGAAAATCGATGGTAGCTTCCAGCTGAGCCGCAAAACCGTCGTCATCCCAAGGTAAAAACAGCTCAGCACGAATGAACGGATAGACCAGACGGCCCAGGCGCAGGATCGAAAGTTTTGCCATGCGTTGTTCATTCAAAAAGCAGGCGGCGATCCAGGCGGCCGGTACCACCAAGTGCAGTACATTGTTGCGGAAATAGCTCAGTAGCACGGCCTGATCGCCTTCACATACCAGCACATCGCCGAGTGGATGACGGATACGTCGGATCCAGCCCATCTTTTCTCCGTAAGCGACTATGTCGGCAGGTGAAGTCGTAGTCAGCGTCACCCGCTCGGAGTAGGGCAATTCGGTAAAGAGCGTTTGGTAGAGGTCGATCTGGGCGATAAGATCCTGTTCTGCCAGAGCATGTTTGGGCGTGGCCAGCATGCACAGAGCCAGCAGATTGATGGGATTGGCATCAGCGGCGCGGTTGATCTCGACTTGAATGCGTTCGGCCAAGGCGTTGACCAAGCCGGGAAACCACGCGGGCCGCTCGTCATCGTTACCGTGTGCCTCACGCCACTGCGGGGCATGCTGGTCGAGCATTTCCTTCAGCAGAATCGGCTCACCAAAATTTAGGGTGACCCGACCATAATGCTCGCGTAGTACCTTGAATAGGCTGAAAAGTCCCAGTAGGGACTCCTTTTTCTTAGCTTTGCCAGAGAGTTCACCACTGTAGCTTGCCCCTTCCATCAATTTTTCGTAGCCGATATATACCGGTTGAAACAGCACCGGGCGATGGGGGGAACGCAGGAAAGCGCGTACCGTGATGGCCAGCATGCCGCCACGAGGCAGCAGCAGGCGGCCGGTGCGCGAGCGGCCCCCCTCGACAAAATATTCCATGGCTACACCACGTTGGAAAAGCTGATCGACATAGGCGGAGAACACATTGGAATACAGCGCATTGGCTCTGAAGCTACGGCGTAGGAAGAAGGCTCCGCCACGCCGCAGGATCCGCCCGAGTAACGGCAGGTTCAGATTGATACCGGCAGCGATGTGCGGGGGCACCAGCCCGTTTTGGTACAGCTGATAGCTAAGCAGAAGGTAATCGGCATGGCTGCGATGGCAGGGCACATAAATGACTTCATGGCCGGGAGCAACGGCCCGCAGTGAGTCGAAATGATGCATCCCAATGCCATCGAACAAGCGGTTCCAGAAACTACTCAATAGGAACGACGCCGAACGAACCGCCGGTGGTGAGTAATCGGCCGCGATCTCCCGGGCATAGGTTTGAGCTCTATGCCAAGCGGTATGGTGGCGGATATTTTCACGTTGGGTGGTTTGGGCAATAGCTGCCTGAACCCGTTTGCTGGTCAGTACCACATCGACCACGGTACGACGATGAGATAGGTCCGGGCCGATGACGGCGCTACGTACGCGGCGTAGATGAACACGAAGGATCCGTAGTACCTTGCGGGCCATGCGCGGGTCGGGTAGCTCATCCTGTTCTTCGAGCAGGTTGCGCAAGGACATGGGTGGAGAAAAATGCACAATAGTGTCGCGACCATTGAGCAGCAGTGCCAGCAGACGCCGGAACCACCCTACGACTACCCAGTTCTCACTAAACAGTACTCGGAACCAGCCACTGCTGCGATTGGGTGCGCGGCCCACATAGATGGCAACGGGTTGCAATTGCACATCGGTCGCGCGGTGGCTGACCAGAGCGCGCAGATAAAGCAATATGGTATCGCGATTGGCAAACCGCCGGTGAGGTCTGAATAGGCCACGGCGTGGGCTGAGGGCTAGAATCGGCCGGTGCCGACGGCCGGGCAGATTGGCTAAGGTCTGTAGTGGTGAGGGCATACCGGCTTCACGGCAAGCCTCGTCAAGAATCAGTAGATCGGACAGGCCATGACGTTCGATGACATACACCACCGGATGATCGATATCGAGCTGCTGCGCAGGTTCGACCGGATCGCGCTTGATGCGCACCCACGGGCGCAGCAGGCGGGCCAGTACGCGCAGGTTCCATGGCGTGTTGGCCTCTTTGACGGGAAACGAGGGGGACATAGGCGGACATCAGGCTTAGTGGCCCGTAGCTCCATTCGACGCAGGTACTGTTCGCGCCGTTGTAGGGGGCGTTGGGGTGCCAGGGTGGGCCGGTGTGAGTGAAAGGGTCGCGGGAGCGACCGAGGCAGCCCGAGCGACCGAGGCGGCCCGAGCGACCGAGGCGGCCCGAGCCAGCTGGGTACGGGTTTGCTGCCAGCGGTTCAATGTTTGTTGGTCGAACCAGCGCTTGTTCTGGCGGATCAACGTGGAATCGACCACTGCGGTTTGGCCCAACAAATCAAAACGGGTCTGTACCACCGCCACATTGCCATCATTGGAGAGTACTTTGATCTGAGCCGAGCCGAGTACCCGATCGATTGAAAATCCATAGATGTGGAGGACCCGCTGCAGGCCATCCCAGAGCACGCTGTAAACATGCATGGACTGGACGTAGCTCAGGTTTTCCAACTGCTCGGCTGTTTGCATGTTCAGCGTACGCGCGGTATCTACGACAACATTGAGTGTTTGCTGAACCTGTACCGGGTTGCTCCAATCTTGCCGGGTTGCCCAGGCCACCAGGATCTTCACGGCAGTGCGAGCCTGTTTTTTCTGGGCACTATTGAGGTCGGTTGAGCGTTTGATAATCGTATCCAGTACCGGCTCGGCCATACCAATCATGAGTGGGATGCGGGTCCGGTACTTGTTGCGGAAGGCCAGCAGCTGCGGCTTAAACTTGGTCCAGAGTTGACTCTTGGCACCCTTTGCGGTGAGGGCCTTGATCGCCTTAGCGAAGGCGTTGCGGTCGGCCGTATCGAGGTGCTGGGGGATGACATGCTCAGCTTGCCAGCTGGTGCGCATGGCCAGGTAATCCTGGGTCGGTAGAGCATGCTTCCACAAGTTGTCGAAGTCGCCGGCGGCAAGCAGTCGCCAGGATTCCTGCACAGCTGCCTGGGGTGTGGGTCCACCCGGCTGGATGGGGGCAGGCGGATGGGAACAGCTGGTCACCAACAGCAAACCCAGTAAGTTAGTCAGAAGCACCAAGGTGGATCGGGTAGAGATGAAATTGCTGAGCGACATCCAGGCAGAGTAGGTGGGAGCTCGATTTCAGGCAAGCCCGAGTCGTGAGGTTCAGGTATTGAACTCAAGCCCATTGCCAAGGTGAAAGTATCATATATCAGTGCTGTGGTGCTTGATCACGATTTGCTATGAGGCCATGTCTGGCGCGATTTAAAGCGGTGCCAGTAGGGTCTCGATATCCTGTTCATCGAAGTGCAGCCGTTTACTACTGCCACCATTGAATAGGGCATTGGCCAGGGCGGCCTTGCGGGCCTTCATAGCTTCGATGCGCTCTTCGACCGAATTGACGGTGACCAGTCGGTATATGAAGACCGGTTTCTGCTGACCGATGCGGTGCGCGCGATCCGAGGCCTGGGCCTCAGCAGCGGGGTTCCACCAAGGGTCATAATGAATCACGGTATCAGCGGCAGTGAGGTTGAGACCCACCCCGCCGGCTTTCAGGGACAACAGAAACAACGGCACTTTGCCGGCCTGAAAGCGTTTGACCGGAGTGGTTCGATCGCGGCTGTTACCGGTCAGCAGTTCGTAGGGGATACGCTGCTGATCAAGCTCTTTGGCAATCAACGCCAGCATGCTGGTGAACTGGCTGAACAGTAAGATGTTGCGGCCTTCATCGACCAGTGCCGGCAGCATCTCCATAAGCATCTCGAGTTTAGCGGATTGCTGGATACCGTGCGCGGCCTGCAGCTTGAGTAGACGTGGATCGCAACAGACTTGGCGCAATTTGAGCAGGGCATCGAGGACTACGATGCCGCTGTGCTCGACCCCGCGTTCGGCAATGATCTGGCGTAACTCCTCACCCAGGCTCAAGCGTAAGGATTCGTATAGTTCTCGCTGGGGTCCGTACAGGCGCACGTTACGAATGATCTCGGTCTTGGGGGGCAGCTCGGTGGCAACTTCGGCCTTACTGCGGCGCAGAATGAACGGGGCAATACGCCGGTTGAGACGCAACTGGGTCTCGTCATCGTCCTGTTTCTCGATCGGTTGCCGATAATGGCGCCGGAAACCGTGTTCGTCACCGAGCAGGCCCGGTACGCACAGATCCATCTGTGACCACAGTTCACCGAGGTGATTTTCCAGTGGAGTACCGGTCAGAGCCAGACGCCGCGGTGCATCCAGTCGTAGTAGGGCCCGGCGGGCCAAAGCCCGGGGGTTCTTCACTTGCTGCGCTTCATCAAGCACCACCAAAGCGAAGCGCTGGGTTTGCAGGGCCTCAACATCACGGGGCAATAGAGCATAACTGGTCAGTACCACGTCATACTCATGCAGGTGGGCGAAGCCGTTGGCCCGCTGTGGACCGTGCAAGGTATGTTGGCGCAGATCAGGGGCGAAGCGGTTGAGTTCACTTTCCCAGTTAGGCAGCAGGCTGGTAGGGACGACCACCAGGGCTGGGTGCTCAAGTGCGCCGATCTCGTGCAGTGCTAGAAGATGGGCAATCAACTGCACGGTCTTCCCCAAGCCCATATCATCGGCCAGAATACCGCCGAGTTTGGCTTCTGCTAAGGCGTTCATCCACCGCAGGCCATCTCGTTGGTAGCTGCGCAAGGTGGTGTGCAGTCCCGCTGGAGGTTGATCACTGGCTTTTTCAGCGGCCGCACCCAGGCGGGAGGTAAAATCACTCAACTCATCCGGTACTTCGAAGCTGTGTACTTCCGGCAGGGCGTCGCGCAGTTCCTGCAACCTTCCGGTTTGTACCCGCGGCAGGTGCAGGCCGTTGTCGCGGCATGGTTTATCAAGATATTCCGCCAACGGTGCCAGTAGTGCTCGAAGTGCCGATAGGCGTATCGGAATACGGCGGCGATCATCAATGGGGGCATACCAGATCGCGTCATCGGGTTCGTTAGGGTTGCGTTGCAGACTGAACTGGTGTTCGGACAGTGCCTGACTTACGGCCTTCAGAAGGGGTAGGTGTTGCTCCTCTAAAACCAGGCCGAGATCCAGACAGAAGGTGTTCTTACCCACCTGGGGGCTTGCTTCGATATACCATTGTGGAGGCCCTTCCAGTACCTCAAAGGGAAAACTGGGAGCGTAGTCGAACTGGAAGCCATCGGGTTCGAGTTTTTCCCGCAGCCCCAACCAGCGGGCGGGGGTATTAACCTCCAGGGCGCCGCTGTGTCCGGTACCGGGGAACAGCCAAGCATCTTCGGGCAGAGTATCGGCCAGATCCCAAGGCAGTCCTTCCGTATCCACAGCAGGAGTCAAACCGGCCACTTCCAGCTGCTCCATATGAGTCAGCTCCTCGGCCCGGCGGCGGATAATTTCAACCAGGTTTCCGGCATGTACGCGCTGTACCCTGACTTCACCACCACGACCGGGCAGACGTTCGCCGCCGTAGTCGAAGCTCAGCCTGGCATAGGCGAGCGGGGTAGTCCCCGCAGCCAGACGCGCATGCCGGGTCAGGGCATGCAGGGTCAGCACCGGTCGGGGGGCGAGGTCGGCCCGATTGATCCGGTCAAATTGGGTGGGTGGGGGAATGCGCTTAGCCAGAGGCGATTGGAGCAGAGCCGCCGTGAAGCGGGTGCTTGCGGAAGCCGCAAGAGGGGGAAGATCCAATAGCGCAGCGTCGTCTGCTTGACCTTCGAAGGGTGCCAGTGTGGCGTGTTCAATATCCAGACACCACAGCTCACCGATTCGCAACAAGTGCTGGCCAGCCTTGAGCTGAGGGTATAGACGTTGCTGGCCGTCGGTGTCGATATGCCATTCCCAAACCAGCGGATGCGGGCGACCCCGGGTCAAGCATAGGCCTGCCACGCCACCGAGCAGACAAGACGATACATCAAGCATCTCGGTCAGTAAGGCGTCACCCAGATGCCCCCTTAGTCGCGCATATCTACGACCCTTGCGGGCCACGTGAGGCAGCCCCAGGATGCATGCGGCCAGGTGTTGTTCGGTTAACCCCAATGAGGCTTCGGTCAGGCGATTGGCGTCGAGAGGTTGCGGTCGGGGGAGCCGTTGATTGTGAGTAAGGCCCAGCAGCACCGGCGCTACATCCAGCCAGGCGGCGGTATGCTCCTCGGCGGTGATTTCGAGTAGAAAGCCCAGTGCCGTCGAAGGTTGGGGCGCCGGTTGTCGCGGTGTTTCTAACAGGCGTCGCCAGATGGCCGGCAGTACGGCAGATTTTCCGGTTGCGAGTCGGCTGGATTTACGGGCTGGTATTGGCATGCTCCCCATAGGGGGTCTCGATTTGGGACTGGAGCAAACTCTTGACTCTACCACCGAGTCAGGAATTTTGCCGATACGCTTAGCCTCTCATTCAGGGAGTCAGCAAATCATGGGGGTATTCGGCTTTCTGTTCCCGGGCGAGCAGTTGCTGCATGCCTTCGGCCGGGGTGAGTTCGCCGCGCAAGACGGCACGGACTTGCAGACTGATGGGTAGGTCCAGATCATGACGCTCGGCAAGGCGGCCGATTTCTTCGGCGGTCAGTATGCTTTCGACGACTTGACCGATCTCGGTAAGTGCTTGCTGGATGGGGGTACCTTGCCCCAAGGCGATTCCCAATTGACGGTTTCGCGATAAGTCACCCGTGCAGGTCAGTACCAGGTCGCCTAGTCCGGCCAGGCCCATGAGCGTTTCGACGCGAGCCCCGAGAGCCAGGCCCAAACGTAGCATCTCATTCATCCCGCGGGTGATGAGCCCGGCCCGTGCATTGAGGCCGAGATGCATGCCATCGGCGGCGCCGGTGGCGACCGCAAGGACGTTTTTCATGGCCCCACCGAGTTCGGCACCCAGCATGTCGGTGCCGGAATAGGCGCGGAACGTAGGACCATGTAGAAGTCTGGCCACATCCAGAGCGAAATCGGCGTTGCTGGCGTTGACGGTTACTGCGGTGGGGGCGCCTGCGGCAACTTCACGAGCGAAAGACGGGCCGCTGATCACGGCGGCCAAGTAGCCGGGGAGGAGCGATTCGACCAGTTCGTGGAGAAAGCGACCACTCCCTGGCTCAAACCCCTTGGTGGCCCAGGCGATGCCCGTATTGGATCGGATGTATACGGCTACTTGTTGCAAAGTGTTGAAAAACGCATAGCTCGGCACAGCAATCAGTACTAGTCCAGCTTGGTCAACGGCTTGACCGAGATCGGCCGAGTAGACCAGGTTGGTCGGTAATTCGAAATCAGGAAGATAACGGCGATTGCGTCGCGATGTTGCCATGTCCGCGAGAGCCTCCGCATCCCGGCCCCAGAGCCGGGTGCGGATGCCCTTATGGGCCAGCAGCCCAGCAAGAGCGGTGCCCCATGAGCCAGCACCCAGAACTGCGACCGGGGTATGCTCGTTCATGCTTCGTGCTCAGGCGTTGGCGGGCGGTGCTGCAGGCATGCTTTGCTGGCGCTGCTGTTCAGCATACAACGCGTCGAAGTTGATGGGCGGCAGGAAATAGGGGGGGAAGCCGCCATTCTGGATCAGATCGGTCACCACTTGGCGGGCGTAGGGAAACAGGGTGTTGGGGCAATACACGCCCAGAATTGCTTCACGATCGGTGTCTGGAAAACCGCTTAACGAAAAAATACCTGCCTGTTGGACTTCGCTCAGGTAAACCGTTTTTTCGTCCAGAGTGCAGGTCAGGGTGAGTGTCAACACGACCTCGTAGGTCTGTTCGTCCAGTGCGGCGGCTTTCTGGTTTAGGTTCAGTTGAATCTGCGGCTGGGCTTCAGCAGCACCCATGTCCTGGAACACTTGCGGGGCATTGGGAGCCTCGAAGGAAATGTCCTTGACATAGATTTTCTGCAAACCGAGTTGCGGTCCGTCGGCTTGCCCCTGTGTTGTATCCTGGCCGTTGGCGGGGGTCACTTCTGCCATGGTGAAACTCCACAATCAGGTGAATGGAAGCAGCCGATTGTCCCACACTGCAGCTGCCCCTGCATCTACAGATACTGGTACCGGTACACTGCAGGTTATGGAAATCTTCAAAATCTTCACGATTGAATGCGCCCACCGTCTACCCAATGTACGAGCGGGTCACAAATGTGCCCGCTTGCATGGGCATTCGATAAAGATTGAGGTGCATGTGCATGGGGAGCCCGATCCTGTGCAGGGCTGGGTATGCGACTTTGCCGAGGTCAAACACGCTTTTCAACCCCTTTATGAGCAGCTTGACCATAACTATCTCAATGATATTCCAGGCCTGGAGAATCCGACCAGTGAGATGTTGGCGAAGTGGGTCTGGGGCCGCTTACAGCCCGCTTTGCCAGGTCTTGATCGTATTGTCGTACAGGAAACCTGCACGGCGGGGGTCAGTTATGGTGGTCATTGAGATCGCGGTCATCTTTCAGGGTGGCTTCGTACATGACCGTTTTTGGACCCGGGCGGAGCTTCCTGGCATGGCCGTTTTTATCAATGGCCGCGGTGAATAGGTGCATAGTGTTCGTGCGACGCACCATATATACATGGGCCAAAATTCATTTTTAGATATTACCTATCGGTAAAGTCCTTTTCTGAACAGGCGATAACAAAGTTCTCTAAAAATAGAGAGAGTATGAAATTAAATGTTGCAGTGCACAAATCTACCTGTTACGATGTTGGCCGTGGACGAACCTCGCAGGAGATATTGAAATGAACACCCCCATCGGATTTGATAATGCAGTGCAGGCGGGTCGTGCTTGGCAGACGGCAGCGCAAAAAATTCAGAGTCTGAGTTTTGATGCGGCGAGTGAGTTGATGAACTTGCAGGTTCAGGCTGCCAGCCGCCAAGCCGAAGCAATGCTTACCTTCGGCCGTGAAGTTCAGGCCGTACGCGATCCCGAGGCCTTTCTCGGGGTAGTCGCTAAGGTCCCGGAGGCGGCTGGTGAGCACCTCGAATCGGCACTTGAGTTGGGTCGTAATGTCGCGGTGAGCGTGGCCAAACATGTGGAAATTGCTCAAGACTATCTTCAGGAGCAGGCGGGGCATATTGCCGCAGTAGTTGGCAATGGGCTGGCTACATCGCCTGCGTCGCCTGAGAAGGCAACGGCCAAGGCTTGATTTCAGTAGCGTTGGTGCGCTTCCTGACCCCCCTCCCTTCGGGAAACGTACTTTCCACGGGCCGGCTATGCCGGCCCGTTTTCTTTACCCAAACGGGGGGTAAAGAGGCCACATACCGCCCTCGAATACTTGCTGCTGTCGGCGCGTGACTGATACACTTTATTAACTCGGCGCCATGTTGGCAAATTACTGTGGCCAGGGCCACTACGGGATAGCCCAGTGCGGAATTCCATCGCTTACGGCTGGGCTGTGGTGTCAAGAACCGTTGGCTTGCAGTGCCTGGCCAGCTTGGGCTTGGCTACCGTGTATTGGTTTGTACAAGGGGGGCAAGCGGCACTTGCAGCCGGTTTAGGTGGAATGAGTATTGCTTTGGGCAATGCTTTGTTCGCGGTGCGCTTGTTTGGTGCGCGCCCGGTTCCCCCGCACCAGGCTTTGCGGGCTTTGTACGCTGCGGAGATCGTGAAAATTTTGGTGGTGGTGGCGTTGCTGGTTCTCGCCCTCACCGTGTGGAAACTGGCCTTCGGGCCGATCATTGCGGGCCTGGTGCTCGCGCAAATCGTGTTCTGGATCGCTCTCGTCGTAGTCAGGTGAAACGATGGCAGGTATTGCCCCCCAAGAAAGCATGACCGAGTACATCAACCATCATTTGCATCATTTGCAATGGAAGGTTGGGTCGGGTGCTTTCTGGACCATCAACATTGATACCGTCATCGTCACCTTGGTACTGCTGGGGTTGTTCTTGGCCGTTTTTATACCCGTGGCGCGACGGGCGACCTCGGGCGTGCCGGGAAAATTCCAGGCGTTGGTCGAATCGATTCTGATGTTCGTTGATGATCTGGTTCGCGAAACCTTTCATGGCTCCAGCAAGTTCATCGGTCCATTGTCGCTGACCATTTTTGTGCTGACATTCCTGATGAACTTCATGGATATCCTCCCTGTGGATTTGCTGCCTTCCGCGGCGGCGAGCCTGGGGGTGCACCATCTGCGGGTTGTCCCCACCGCAGACCTGAATACCACCCTGGGGATGTCCCTGGGGGTATTTTTGTTGGTTCAGTACTTCGGCTTGCGCCACAAAAGCTTGGGCCTATTTTTCAAGGAAATGGTCACCGTACCCTTTCAAACCGATCAGCCCGTACTTAAGGTTCTGTTGGCCCTGCCCAACCTGTTGTTGCGGGTCATCGAGGAAGCGGTGCGGCCGGTTTCTCTGAGTCTGCGACTGTTCGGTAACATGTATGCCGGAGAGCTGATCTATATCCTGATCGCGGTGCTGACCCTGGGTATGGGTTGGTCGCACGGGATGACTTATATCATGGGACCCGCGCAGTTTCTGGCAGACTTTGTATGGACGCTTTTCCATCTTCTGATCATTACCCTGCAGGCTTTCATTTTTATGATGCTGACCATTGTCTATCTGAGCATGGCAGCGGAACAACACTAATCTTCATTCCCCCCATCTGAATTCTCACTACGGAGAGCACCATGGAGAACGTCACTTCAATCGCCAATGTCATGAGCATGACCATGATCGCCGCCAGCTTATTGATCGGGCTTGGGGCGCTGGGTGCCGCTATTGGCTTCGGCATTCTTGGCGGTAAGTTTCTAGAAGGCGCATCGCGTCAGCCTGAGTTGACCCCGATGCTGCAGATCAAGATGTTTATTGTTGCCGGATTGCTCGATGCGATTCCGATGATTGGTGTGGCAATCGGTTTATTGCTGATCTTTGCCAACCCCTTTCTGTCGCAGTTGGGCCTCAAGTAATCGGTATCGCAGTAGACGCGGACATCAAGCAGTAAGGAATGAGTGATGAACATCAACCTGACCTTGATCATCGAGGGCTTGGCATTCTTTGCCACGGCGTGGCTGGTGATGAAGTATGGATGGCCGCCGATGATGGCGGCTATCGAGGAACGGCAGAAAAAAATTGCCGAGGGTCTGACCGCGGCTGAGCAAGCGCGGCTCGAACTCAAGGAAGCAGATGCCAGGGTTGAGGTAGAAATACATCAGGCCCGGCAGCAGGCGGCGGAAATTATCGAACACGCACACCGTCACGCCGGCCAGATTAGAGATAAGGCCCTTGAAGATGCCCAGGCCGAGCGGAACCGGCAGAAGGCCGCAGCGACGGCGGAAATTGTCAGCGCTACCGAACGGGCGCGCAGCGAGTTGCGTGCGCAACTCGCGACCCTGATCGTTGACGGTGCCAGCCATATCCTGCAACGTGAAGTAGATGCTAATGCGCATCGCAAGCTTCTCGACGAGTTGGTAGCCGAGCTCTGATCATGGCTGAGGCATTGACTCTAGCCCGACCTTATGCCCGTGCTGCATTCAGTTTGGCTCGCCAAGGCGGTCAGCTGGAGGCCTGGTCAAGATGGTTGGGTTTTGCCGCCCAGGTGGCGGTCGAGCCTAGCGTATTGCAACTTAATGGAGACCCTCGCTTCGACGCCACCCAGGCTGTGGCTCTGTACCTGCCGCCGGATTGTGAAAGTGAATCGCTCTTCGCGCGCTTTCTCGGCGTACTCGCGGAGGTGACGCGGTTGCCGTTGCTGGCCGTGATCCAGCTCGAATTTGAACAAGTCAGGTACACCGCCGAAGGCCGCATCGAGGTTCGGGTGAGCAGTGCCAAGCCGTTATCCGCAGAGGCCCAACAGCGTTTGTGCACGGCCCTGAGCCGACGCTATGGACGGTGTGTGGAATTGCTGTTGAACGAAGATCCTGATTTGATCGGTGGCGTACGTATCGAGGCGAATGGCGAAGTTATTGATGCCAGCGCCCGAGGTCGTCTGCAGCGACTGGCGCACGCCTTGGTGCAATGACATGAGCCTGCGGCATTCAGCATCAAAGACCGATCTACCCGACATGTTATCCAGGAAACATCCATGCAGATTTCTCTGAATCCCTCCGAGATCAGCGAGTTGATCAAATCCCGTATTGAGCATTTCAAGCTGGGTGCCGAGATACGCAACGAAGGCACCATCATCAGCGTTGCTGATGGAATCGTGCGTATTCACGGCCTGGCCGAGGTCATGCAGGGTGAAATGATCGCATTGCCCGGTGACACTTTTGCCCTGGCGCTCAACCTTGAACGCGATTCGGTCGGCGCCGTCGTGCTGGGTGACTATCAACATCTGTGTGAGGGCGACAAGGTTTGCACCACAGGACGGATTCTCGAAGTTCCGGTCGGTGAGGCACTCTTAGGGCGCGTAGTCAATGCTCTGGGTCAGCCCATCGATGGCCGTGGTGGGATCGCTGCAGTGGGTACCAGCCCGATCGAAAAGGTGGCCCCCGGAGTGATCTGGCGGCAGTCAGTCAGCCAGCCTGTACAGACGGGCTACAAGTCCATCGATTCGATGGTACCGATCGGCCGGGGTCAGCGCGAATTGATTATTGGTGACCGGCAGACCGGTAAGACCGCCTTGGCGGTCGATACCATCATCAATCAGCAAGGTGCCGGGGTGAAGTGCATCTACGTGGCCATTGGACAAAAGCAGAGTTCGGTTGCCAACGTCGTGCACAAGCTCGAAGAATACGGGGCGCTGGAACACACCATTATCGTGGTCGCCTCAGCCTCCGAATCGGCGGCCATGCAATACCTGGCCCCGTATGCCGGTTGTGCCATGGGCGAATACTTCCGGGATCGTGGCGAGGATGCCCTGATCGTCTATGACGATCTGACCAAGCAAGCTTGGGCTTACCGGCAGATTTCTCTGCTGCTGCGTCGCCCACCGGGCCGTGAAGCTTATCCTGGCGATGTGTTCTATTTGCATTCGCGCTTGTTGGAGCGTGCGGCCCGGGTCAGCACGGCCTACGTCGAAAAGCAAAGTAACGGCAGCATTCAGGGTAAGACCGGCTCACTGACCGCCCTGCCGATCATCGAAACCCAGGCAGGCGATGTCTCTGCCTTCGTGCCGACCAACGTGATTTCCATTACCGACGGGCAGATTTTTCTGGAAACCGATCTGTTTTTCCAGGGCGTACGCCCGGCAGTGAATGCTGG